>NZ_BDHE01000123.1:0-1171 GCF_054786175.1 Treponema sp. R8-4-B8 | reverse complement strand
ACGGTGTTTGGGATTTTTTTCTAAAGAAAAGATTTTGCTGATCTCCTCTTTTGACAAAATCATGGGAAGACGGCCGTCGTGACGGGGACGGTGTTTTTGTTCTATGCTGTCATCTTTTAAAATATATTTAAATAAAAATTTAATAGCGCTGATTGCAAGATTCATCGCGGAGGCGGAGTATTTCTTGTCTTTTTCCATAAGAGCGAGGAATTCAGTTATGTCATCGGGACGGATTTCTTCTGGAGTTTTTTGGAGAGTGCGGCAAATTAGGCGGTTGTAGTAAATGTAGGCGCGGCGGGTTTGAACGCTGTACTTTCTGGAGCGAAGTTCGGCTTCAAGTTTTTCTTTTAATTGATTGGAAAGCTTTTCGGGCAAAGACGGGGAAACAGGAAAGGAAAAGGGAGAGGCAGGGAGAACGTCAGCTTTCTTCGGAGGATATTCAGTCTGCTTCTTTTTTATGATGGGAGAATATTCAGTTTGTTTATTTTTCATGGTAGGAGAATATTCAGAGTGTTTTTCTTTCATGGCAGGAGAATAATACGTGTATTCATCGTTGTTAGGTGCATAGCTTAATGGAGTAATATCCGTAGATTGTTCATGAGAGTACTCTAAAGGGTGGTCAAAAAAACCGGAAATTTGCGGTTGATTGCTGGAATTTTCCTGTATCTGCACAATGGGAATCGTGGAGTGGCCTTTGGGGAGAAACTCTTTAAAAACATTGCTAAAAAATTCTGTATCAAAATCGCCAATAAAAATAAATGAATGACAGACATCATCCCATTTGCCGCCGTTCGCAATAAAACAGCGGAATAAAGGCGGATCGTAACCGGTAAAAGGAATCCGTACATTGCCGGATTCACGGAAGAGATAGAGAACGTCCATTGTAAACCTCTTAAAATATAATCTGATTCTTAATTAAGGCTGATATGTCAAAAATTATTATTCTGAAAAATAGTATACATCTTTTTTTGTTTAATGACAACAGGCATTATGTGTTTTTTTATAATAGAATTGTTCGGAAACTGAAATTTCCGAACAATTCTATTATAGAGCTTGTAGAAAAACTCATTTCTCACAGATTCTGTAGTCCTTCAAAGAAATAAAAATTGGTGTTATTGAAAGTTTAAACTTCTACACAATTATTTTTAAATATCCGTTACCACTTCCGGTA
>NZ_BDHE01000122.1:0-1082 GCF_054786175.1 Treponema sp. R8-4-B8 | reverse complement strand
ACCGGGGAAGGAACTGTAAAAATATGGTCGGCGGAGACAGGACGGGAACTTAAAACGCTGTACACCTGTCATTCATACGCAAACTCAAGAAATATGTGTTATTATGCGGAGTTTAGCCCAGACGGGAAAAAATGCCTTATGATCATCAACCGTTCGGAAGGAGGCATTTATGATTATAAAAACTGTTTTATATTGATTATGGATGTTGAAACAGGCAGAACTTTAAGGCAACTTAGTGGTCATAATGGGTATATTCATTCTGCCATTTTTAGCCCTGACGGGAAACGGGTCATTTCTGGAAGTGATGATAAAACAATAAAGCTATGGGATGCCGAAAGTGGAAAGGAAATTAGAACTATAAGTGGGCATACAGATGTTGTTAATTCTGTTACATGGAACCCAGATGGTAGACAAATTATTTCTTCTGCCAAAGATAAAACAACTAGAATATGGGATGTAGAAACAGGAAAGCAGATAAGAAGTATCACAACAAAGGATAATGTTAATAGAGTAAAAATGAGCCCAGACGGCAGACGATTATTATTAAGTGGTTATAATATTATGGGTGTTTTCGATGCAAATAACTTTAATCCAATATTCGGTATTGAGTATTCTAATGATAATAGAGGAGAAGCTTTCAGTACTGATAGCCGAAATATTGCAATTGCAACCCAAAGAGAAATTAAAATTATTAATGTAGCAAACGGAAAAGAAATTACGCAAATATTATCAAACTTATCAATAAAAATGGATATATCAGTTATGATTCTATCTAAACCAACAATTGCATACCATCCCAATGGAAAAAGTATCGTTGTCGGATATATAGATGGAACAATCTTAATTTTTAGCGTTGAAAACGGGAAAAACCTTCTCACTTTTGGAACTCGCCATGTTCGGGATATACCATCCGCTTCTATCAGCCCCAATGGGAAATACATTGCCGTCGCTTTCGAGAAAGTTATCCATTTGTGGGATACAGGAACATTACAACGCATAAAAACCTTGAGCGGACATAATGACATTGTAGGGCGGGTGATATGGAGCCCTGACAGCAAACGGCTTGCGACTAAATCATACGG
>NZ_BDHE01000121.1:0-1086 GCF_054786175.1 Treponema sp. R8-4-B8 | reverse complement strand
AGCCAGACGGTGCCGATAAAATTGATTGTCGGCAGCGAAGGACGTTATCATGATTTCAATAAATATTTTCTTCCGCGAAAAGATCACATGCGCCAACGCTGGCAAAGAGTTGATGAAGCGCATATCAAGGATATAGTTCTTCCCCCAATACTGCTCTATGAAATTGGCGGAGTGTATTTTGTGCGCGACGGCAATCACCGCGTATCAGTCGCTAAAATGCAGGGCGTTGAATTTATTGACGCGGAAGTAATCAGTCTTACGACTGAAATAAATATACATCCCTCAATGACTACGGAAGAACTGACAGCCGAACTTATCAAATATGAAAAAAATATTTTTTACAGCGAAACATTGTTCGGCGATTTAACCGATTACTGGGACATGAATTTCAGCTCTCCCGGGCGTTATGACGTTATTTACAACCACATACTTGTCCATAAATACTACTTAAACGAGGATATTGAAGAGGAGATTCCTTTTAACAACGCCCTTATATCATGGTACAATAATGTGTATGATCCCGTAATAAAGATAATCAAAGAACAATGGCTGCTTGTCCATTTTCCGGGAAGAACGGAAGCCGACCTTTACGTGTGGATAATAAAGCACTGGGATTTCTTGAAAAAGAAATATGGCACTTATCCGCTTCACAAAGCGGCCGGTGACTTTTCAAAAAAATACGGACAAAGAGAGGGAAAATTTTTTAGGTTTATAGGTTTGTTTTTTAACAAATTATTTCATAAAGGTTAGGCGAAGATTATAAGCTCACAAAGAGGAGCAGATACTCTGCGCCTACTCTGCCAGCGCTGTCTTTATTGTACGGCTTGCTGTTTTAATTTCCATTCCTGCGCTATTTTGCGGTTCAGGGCGGCGACCTTGCAGAAGTGTTTGTTGATTTTTAGCGGGCTGCCGTCAGTATCTTCGGGCGGCGAACCAATGCTTCATCCGCAGTTTTGCGATTTTTTAAGAAAAGCCAAAGATTACGATTTTTCCGTCAATATCCTGACAAATTTAACCCTGTTAAATGACGAGATAATCGCCGAAATGAAAAACAACAGGCTTTCAAGCGTTCAAGTTTCGCTTTAC
>NZ_BDHE01000120.1:0-1094 GCF_054786175.1 Treponema sp. R8-4-B8 | reverse complement strand
TGAATAGGGGATACTTGCCTTTGTCGTGGTAGGGGAGTATGTCATCTAACGAAGCGGTGGTGCCCGTGTATGCGACAGATTTCCAAGCGGTTGGGAAAAGCCACAAGGCGTCATCGGCGCGGTAGGAGGGGTGTCCTGTGCTTTTGCTGTAGGATTCGTCTTCGGGTTTGTCTTCGTGTCCGGGGTTGTGGCTGTACTTAACCAGCGGAAGAGCGCCGCCATGGTTCACTTGGGCGGAAATCATAAACTTGATTTTTTCAAGAGCCATGTCGGGATCAAGGTGGATGATGCCTTGAATATCTTGCACGGTGTCGCGGTAGCCGTAACCGTTGCGCTGTCCGCAGTAAATTAACGAGGCCGCGCGAGACCAAATAAAAGTAATAAAACACTGATAAGCGTTCCATGTGTTGATCATGTTGTTAAAGTTTTCATCTGGGGTTGTAACTTTAAAACCACCCAATTTTTTGTGCCAATAATTTTTTAATTCTGCGACTTCACGGTCGGGAAGAGTCTGGTCCTCGTAACGGGCAACAAGTTCATTTGCCTGCGCTTCACGTTTTTGTCCAAGTAGGAAAACGCACTCGGCGCTTTTGCCGGGCGCAAGCTCGAGTGTTGTGTGCAATGCGCCGCAGGGGTTCATGTTGTAGTTGAGAGTGCCGTCAAGTTTGCCGTTTTCTACAGAGACTGGGTTTCCGTAGTCATGGTAACTGCCTAAGAATTTTGCTCGGTCGCCGCAGTAACTCGCGACCTTCGCTCCGGCAAGGCCAAAAAAGCGCGTCTCCACGCGGCTTTCGTTGACGGCGTTCAGGCAGTTCTCGTTAATTGTTTGCAGGATAAATTTTTCCTTAAAATAAGTCCGTGTAATAAATTGGGTATATTGAAGATTCACCTGATCCTGCTCATAAAAACTTTCGCAGGTAAATTCGACAAAACCAAAGACTGATATTTTTCTCGCCTTTGCTCCTTTGTTGGTAATTTTTAGCCGCCACACCTCGTAATCCGCGCCGTGCGGCACATAGTAGCAGACATCGGAATGTATGTCTTTGTAATCGGCTTCTATCTGGGTGTAGCCTGTACCATGACGGCATATCGAC
>NZ_BDHE01000119.1:0-1096 GCF_054786175.1 Treponema sp. R8-4-B8 | reverse complement strand
AGCGAGAGAAAGAACTGTCAACAAAAGCAGCAACTGTAATGAAAACGCCACTTCCTGCCCGGTCTGAGGATTTCGTATTGTTAAATCAATAAAAGGAATCGCCGGAGGCCCTGGAGTCGGCGTAAAATTAGTCGTTCCCTGCGCCGCCCTGTCAGGAAACTGCTCCTGAGCGTTTGTTGCGGCGGGGAAGAAAATGAAAAAAACAGAGAATAAAACAATCATTTCTAACTTTTTATAAGCCTTACTTTTTTTATTTGCGTTAGTCAGGGGCTTTTTATTGTAAAAGATTTTTGTTAATCTCATCACATCCCCTTAAGCCTTTCGCGGCGTTTGCGAATTTCATCTATGCCGGAAGAACCAGTTTGAGCCGGAGTTCCAAGACGGCGAAGAATTGATAAAAAGTCCGAAAAACGATTTTGAGTCTGTGCGCTTTTCCTTGAATCTTCAAGTAACAACGCGTCTATAATTTCTTTATCTTCAATTTCGCTTATCAGATTCACTCCGCCCTCGCTCGCGCCCAAGAGCCACGCCTTGGAGCCGACTGAGGCAATATGCACATAACGGTTAAAACCAATATGGGAGCTTGCTAAGATTTTTAAGAAGGGGTCGTTTGAGGCGGTTTGTTTGGAAGATCTTTTAATAAAAAAAACAATACCGTAAATTGCCGCCGCGGCAAGGGTGAGGACGAGTATCATTCTTATCACAACCCAAATTGACGCGCCTGAATTTCGCCGATCTTGCGCGGGCGCGTCTCCAAATGTCATATCCCGCTCTGCGGCTCTATATGGATTTTCATCAACAGAAGGAGCGGCTTGCTCAGGCTCCTGCGCGGATTGCTCCGTCCCCTCTGCGGCTTCCTGAGAAAAAATCGGTATTTGGACAAAAAGCCCCACTAATAACAGCAAGGCAAATTTAGGCATTTTCAGTTTTTACCCCCCCAGATCAAACTGATTCTTGTTAATTTTACACTTTTTTTAATTTTTCGGCAAGAGAAAACAGGAAAAAATATCGAAAATATTGAAAAAAACAGTAAAAACCATGCTTTTATAGGTCTTACAAAGAGGTTTTCATCTTTTATTTAATAAATGTGGCGTAT
>NZ_BDHE01000118.1:0-1098 GCF_054786175.1 Treponema sp. R8-4-B8 | reverse complement strand
AGATTTCGCCGGAACCGACTTAGCGACAAACATGACGATGCTCGGCGCCGTCTGCGGACTGTTACCGGATTTAGTCGACTTAGATTCTCTATTGGCGGCGGCGGAAGAGCGTTTCAGCGGAAAGTCCAAAATAGTAACCTCCGGCACCACGGCGGCGCTTGACGAGGCCATCAAGAGCAAATATGATAAAGCCTCCGCCTTGGTTGAAAAGAATTTGGCCGCCGTCAAAGAGGCGTTTAGATATACTAAGTTGTGATATGGTTACGTTACCGCTACAACGCAAAGTCCACTTGGTTCCCTACCACTAAAAAACGCTCATCAATATCTTCGTCAACCTTGATAACCGGGGAAATGGGATTATTATTAAAACACTGTTTTGTTTCATCGATGTTAAATTTCGTTATTTTGGACACATTGCCGTCTTTGTCAAAAAAAAGCACAGCCTTAGCGGACATAAACTCTCCGTCGTGGAATGTACAGAAAACAAGCCGCCAACCGTGTCTTTTTATAACAGATTTTATTTCACACATACGTCACCTCTCGTTTATGAATAGTGTGTTCTTAATATCTCGTAAAGAACATTTAGCATTATGCAATCTATTAATTCCGTCTCTTATTAAATCTATCCTTTCACCCCTACTTAACCCGGGTGCAAATCTCGCGGCCCTGATACTTGCTTGAGCCTCTTCCATAGGTTTAGTCGGTTGACTGCGTCCTTTAAGTTCAGCCTCCCTATGCCCGACTACTTCGTGCGCTATGCCTCCTCTTATAGAGATATTATCGTTAGGATGCGTTGATCTTTTAGACAACGGTACTATATCCGTACCTATAACTAATGTTCCAAAAGCGTAGCACGTCGGCGTATCTTGATCGTATAGTACATCTCCCTCCGGCATTCCTAAAGAAACAGCGTATTCTTTAGCTTGATTGAATTGCTCGTCAGTCAACGGTTTTTCGTTGCGCCGACCGCCTGTATCCGCCATATTAAGTATGCAATCTTTACCCACATTATTTAATATACCATTTTCTCCGCCGAGATGTGTATAAGAGACAGGAGATGTTCCCGGTGTGGGCGGGATCGCGCCAACCTATCGTCTG
>NZ_BDHE01000117.1:0-1106 GCF_054786175.1 Treponema sp. R8-4-B8 | reverse complement strand
GATAATTTTTATTCAGACTGAATTGCTAAAAAAGCCTACGGCTTTTTTAGCTTAGGAGTTTTGCCAAAGAGAAATATAAAGTTTTTTTTACTATGGTAAGACACAATCCTTTAAATGATGTCTTGTGTTTGGCAAAACTCCATTTTATGCCTTTATTTGTTTTATGGATAAAATTCTTCATCGGCGCATAAGCGCAATTCTTCAACAAAATAACTGGTTAATATTCCTCGAATGTCGCTGATGACTTTTATATTCCATTGCAGTTTTTTTGTTGTCGGGGCTAGTGATACGATCATGTCGTTAATCACGTTATCAACAAAATCTTGTCGATTGATTTTTTCTTTTTCTGTCATTGCTATAACTCCTTTAAGGAAATTACCCCCGCGCATGGCGGGGGTTTTAATACTATACTGGGGTTGCGGGGCTGTCTTTGTAAACCCTATGAAGATAGGCGATGTATGAATAGGCGTTTTATAACGTGGGGAATATGCGTGATTGTTTTAACGCTGAATTTTCAAATAACGGTAATGGCGTTAATGCCGATTTAGTCGTAAATACGGAAGTGCTTGCCAATTGCGGCTTTCCGTGAATAAAAATGAATTCCGCATACGCCCGATAATGAATTGAACCGCGCCCCCGGCGCGAGCCGGGGGAACTGCGGCGGTTTTTATGCCGCATTTATAACTACCTCCTTTTTTTCTAATGGCTGTTGGTTAAAACCGCATACGGCGTATTTTGTTTTGTCCTTACATTCTGGACAAACAACCGATGATGAAAAAGCCGAAGATAATTCATTGATGATGATGTCAATGGCTTTTGGCATGGACACGTTAAGCGCCCAAGCGAGGCGGCGGACTGTTACGCACGCCATTTCGGAAAACTGCGGCGAATAAAACCGCTTTTTTTCGTTGTACATAGTACAACCTCCTATAATTGTAGTAGCCCCCGATAGCTAGGCACGGGGGGCATGAAGGGTGGCAAAAACCCGAAACCGCCGCCTTTAACAAAAACCCAACGAAGGCAGGCGGGGTATTTTGTATTGGTGGTGTGGGCTGTAGCGCCCTTCGCCACCGCACAGGGCGCGCTCACACCACCAAGGAAAACAA
>NZ_BDHE01000116.1:0-1121 GCF_054786175.1 Treponema sp. R8-4-B8 | reverse complement strand
GCCGCCCCGCCGTGGCCGAAGAGAAGGCTCGAGCCCCAACCGACAACGGTTATCGGGAAGATAATACCTGTGGCGGCGTTACCGAGATAGCCAAGCCCTTGCCCGACAAATATTTGGTCAACGATGTTATACAGGCATGAAATGACGAGGGAAATTACGCATGGTATCGCAAACTTTGGCAGGAGGCGGCGGATAGGATCGTTCAGCATAAACGCTGACGCACCGCCTTGATTGTGGGCGATAGCTTCGCCCTCATTGGTAGGTTTCATAGTGTACCTTTCCTTAAAATAAGTATTCCAGAGCAAAAGCCCTAGGGGACACTTTATCGGAGGAAAGGTGCCTAAAAACTGCGTTAGACGGAAGCTCCGTCCAACATGATTATTATGTTACATTTTGAGAAAAGTTGTCAAGCATGGTTGGGGAAGGAATATAAAGTAGAAAAAATGCGGTAATAATGCCTTATTTTGGGATTTTTGAGCCTATCCTTATTTATTATGGGCATAAGCCCATATTCCTATTATTTTTACTGTGCCGTAGGCACACTTTATTATTTACATTCCTTATTCTTATACTTTATTTCTTTTCTTCTTCTTTTTGACCCTTTTGGGAGTATAACCCCCGTGCCAGGACGGCACGGAGAGACGAATAAATGTGGGGCAAAAAGAATTTTTACTACATTACCTTATCTTAATGCCCTCTACCAAGTTTAGGGCAAATGGCATTTAACGTTTGGCGGTAAACGACGTTTTTTTGCGCCCGATAAGGAAAAATGCGAAGCATTTTTACGGGCGCAAAAAAATGTGGCGGAGAAAAAACCCACAAAGGGCGTAGCCCGACTGGGTTTTTTCGTAGCCCGAGCCGCCGAAGGCGGCGAAGCGTTTACAGACCTGTTATGTGAAGTACCGCCCTTTTTTACATATTTATATTCTTTATAGATTGCTTATACTTATCACTTATATTGCACTATCTGTTATCAAAAAGTGACAAAAGGATACTTGCAAAAATATCAATAATATATCATACTGGTTTCTATGGAATTTTGTGATTACATAAATGAAGTTTTACGCCCCAAAAACACCCAAAATGCAGTAGTTCTTGACCTTTTTGGAGGCTGCGGCGGT
>NZ_BDHE01000115.1:0-1125 GCF_054786175.1 Treponema sp. R8-4-B8 | reverse complement strand
TATCCTAGCAATACCAGATAAGAAATAACCCCTAACCCCTTCCCCCCTTTGTGATCTTTGTACCTTCGTGATCTTAGTGTGAGGTCTTGGGGAATTATTTTGTGGAATTATTTCCTCAATATAAATTCAACCCGGCGATTTTTCCAGTTTTCATCGCTGTCATCATAGCTGGCTACTGTCCGCGTGCCGCCCATGCCTACAGCGGTTAGACGCGACTTATCAACCTTGTATTGGAAATCGCTAGCCGACAGATAATCCAAAACGGCCTGCGCCCTCTTTTGGCTTAGGGGTTTAAGATCGTTCTTTTCTTCATTGTCCCGTTGTGGGCCAACAGGAGTAGTCGGATTGGAATGGCCTTCGATGGTTATTTTATAGTCGGAGAATCTGGTAAGAGCCCTGCCGATAAGATTCAAAACTCTTCTGTTGCTCCTCATGTCGCTATCGCTGAGCAGTTTAAAGTCGGCGGCGTTGGGGGGGAAAATGATAGAAGGAACTACCATACGCAAAACATCGCCATCCCGTTTGACAAGGATATCGACGCTGATAATCCCTTCATAAGTGCTGGAATTATCAAAGGAATCAGTAACAGTTAATGTGAACTTGTAATCCGTGGCGGACTGTACCATTTCGCCAGACGCTCTGCTGCTTTTACCATTCCATTTCCATTCTTTTGGCGGAACTCCCTTCCCTTCATGTTGATAGAAAGGCTCCCGGACGCGAGGCTGGTTCGTACCTTGTTGGGGGGTTGCGGCCGGCTGTTGGCTCGCTTGCGTAGCCGGTTGGCCCGCGGCCGGCTGTTGGCCCGTTTGCGCGGCCGGTTGGCGATTCGGCTGTATTAGGATTGTCCAGCCTTTTATCGGGACAGGATGATCGACCTTGATCGCTATCGTCGTCTCATCGTCAACCGTGTCGGGGTCGGGACTGAACAGTTCAGGGATTACCACTGTTAATTTTGGTCCTACCCCTGGATTTTGTGCCGGCTTGGTTACGCAGGCAAAAGCCAGCGCGCAAAACGCCGTAAGAAAAACAATTAACATTTTTTTCATTTATGAAACTCCTTTTATTAAGATATAATATAATAAACTAAAAAAACAACATTTGTCAATACATAAATTTTATCAAGAA
>NZ_BDHE01000114.1:0-1141 GCF_054786175.1 Treponema sp. R8-4-B8 | reverse complement strand
TAATTTCGTCTTTAAACCCCTGGCTTACCAAAGATGAAAAAGAAGAACAGAGAACAATAACAATATCAAATGCAAGAGGCAGAGTTTATGAAGAGCCTACCAAAAATCTGCTTTTGCACAAAGTTGGCATAGATGTGGATTTTGGTTATTTTTTCATTATTGAGCAAAGTTTAATAGGCGGCAAAAACTTGGAATTCAGGGATTTTTCACCCTTTGTAGCTTGGCACAATAATTTCAGTTATGGATACAGCAAAACGAGCGTAGCTTTGGAAGCTGGGCTTAGACCTGCAAAAAAATCTGAGTTTTATTGGCAATTTGCTATGGAAGATATTCAAAGCCCCGTGGGCGAGGTAGAGGGGGATAAAGGTTACACAACGCTTGCTTTTTTGGCAGGCTACAAGCAAAAAATTCCTCTTGGGATTTACGGAGAAATTGAAAGCAGAATAGATGCTGTTCGCACAGACCCGCAATTCAACAACAACAAAGTGCCTTTGCAAAAAATGACAAGCAGAAAAATTTACAGCAGCAATTTCAGGGAACAGAGCAAGCCGAATTTTGCGGATATGTACATTGCGGACTACCCGCTTGGCTATCGCAGGGGTCCAGATGCTCTTGATTTATGGTGGAACCTCAAGTATATTTCCGCAGATAAAAACTTCAGTGCAGAGTTGGAAAGCGCATATTTGAGGCAAGGCGATTGCGAAATTTACTCAGACCATCAAAAATGCAGCGAGCGAAAAATTTTGGAAGGAGTGGAAGAAAAACTGTTCTTGCTAGATTTTTTGGCAAATTATTCTTACAGCAAATTTTTTGGCATTTATGCCGGCGCAGGCTTCCAGAATGCAAAGAATAAAGACAACATATTGGGAAACAGCAAAAATGATGCCTGGGCTAAGACTGGGGTGAGAATTTTCCTGTAATTCAATAGGCTCTTGCTACAACTCGCCTTTCTCTTTCAAATTGTGCAAAATTTCGTCTATCCTTGCGGCGTGTTGCAGGTTTTCGTCAAACACAAAATGGAGTTCGGGGAATTTGCGAAGTTTGCTTAATTCTGCCAAGTGAGAGCGTATAAAGCCGGCGGATTGCTGCAAGGCGTGCAGGCTTTTCATCTGTTCTTGTTTTGAGCCTAAAACAGAAACCC
>NZ_BDHE01000113.1:0-1167 GCF_054786175.1 Treponema sp. R8-4-B8 | reverse complement strand
GGAACTTTCAAAACTATGACGATTGAGGCTGTGGAACGTGGGATAATCGCTGTTGACCCTACCGCCAAAGTTGAACGGCTTATAAACGACCGAACCGAAATTAAAATTATCACTCCGCTTGAATTTAAAAAATTATTTGTGGGCGATTGGCGCAAGGTGTGGGAAAACAGCCATATTACCTGTACCGTGAACAAAGTGGCGGCGTTGTCGGGCATGAGGGTGTCGGAAATTTTAGGGCTTAAAGGGAGTTGTCTTTTTGACGATCATATTTACGTTTGTATGCAACATGACAATTACGGCTACAGACTGACTAAAACAAAGGACAAACATAATATACCGCTTCCTGCTTCTTTGATTGCCGATTTGAAACTGCTGAAAGAAAAAAGCGGGGACGGATATTTATTCTCTACGGACGGAGGGGGCAAGCCCATCTGCCGTAAAACGGTCTTGATGTATTTGCGTAAAGCGTTGGTAAATATCGGCATTAGCAGTGCGGAAATAAAAGAGCGGAATTTGCATATTCACGCTTGGCGGCATTTTTTTAATACGGAAATGCTAAAGGGCGGTATGACTACGGAACAAGCACAAGCTATAACCACGCATAAGAGCGAAAGAATGACGGAAAGATATACACATTTTGACCCTCTTGAATTTGTGAAGGCGAAGGAAATACAGGAAGCGTTGTTACAGCCTGTTCAGGATAAAACACAGACAACGGAAAGAACGGAAATGCCGCCTAATGTGTTTTCTTTTCCCGTACAGGGCATACCGCAAGAGGAACGGAAACAAGCCTAATAACCTGTTATAAACCTGTAACCCCCGAAGCTACGGCAACGGGGGATTTTTTTTGCCCTGATAAAAATTGCGTGTTTATCCCAATTACTTTTGCTCTTGGTTTTGTGAAAATAAAACCATGCGTAAAATTTCCAATTTTACCTAAATACTGATAACGCTAAAACCTTTATTTTTATTAAGCGATGATAAATGAGGAAGGCGGGTTGAAATTGCCGTTTCCGAAAATTCTAGGAAACTCCTATATCTTTTTGAATTGCCAAAACTTATTTTTATTTGTATACGGATGAAGCATAAAGGCTTATGAAAATAAGGTTAAAAGTTGGACTAAATCCAACTATCTTTATGAAACTGCAGCGGGTATTTTCTATGTAT
>NZ_BDHE01000112.1:0-1171 GCF_054786175.1 Treponema sp. R8-4-B8 | reverse complement strand
AGGCCTGACGGGAGACAGGCGCTTTCAGGTTCATGGGATAATACGGTAAAACTGTGGGACATAGCAAGCGGGCGGGAGATACGAACCTTTTCCGGGCATGTCAAGCAAGGAAATAATTTCCAAATGGGAAATAGCCGTCTTTGTATTTAAATTGCCCGACGCGTCAAACGCCGCGTCCGAGGGCAAAAAGTAATAATCGCCTTTTGAATCATTCACCGCGTGCCCCGCGATAAAGAGGACGCACAAGTCGCGATCCTTAGCCTGTTTAAACCACGCGAAACTTTCGCGCACGGCAGCCGCAGTCGGCTTTTGCCTTTCGCCGTCCGCCAGAAGAAGAACATTTACTTTCCCGTAACATCTGCCCTCTTGTTTTTTAAACACATTAACAAGCACTTTAGCGTCGTTGACCGCGTAGGACAAATCATGTATCAAAGACGCATTGTAATCGTTCACCCCTATCGCGACCAGCCACAAATCCGGCGGCGCTTTACGCACATCCCCGACAAATGAAATTGAAGCGCAGCTTTCCGCGTTATAACTGTTAGCCGCGAACACTTCCACAACATTGTTCCCGTCTTCCACGTCAAGCTGGACGGTAAAAAACATCCGTTTGTCTTTTCCAGTTACGTTCAACCCGGAGACAGGCACGGCTATCGCCCGCGTATTGCTTTTCCCCGCGACCTGCCTGCCATTCACATTGATCCAAACGTATTTAATTTCACTGTTATCATCATTTATTGTTACTGTAATTTCCGTTTTTTCCGTTTTAATCGCCTGCGTGCTTCTCATAGGCTGTATTGTAATTTTAGGCGGCGGCACAGCGTCTTTAATATTAGCGCCCGCTTTTTTAACCATCGCCTGATAAGCGGCGGCGTTCCCCGAAAGCGCCGTTATTACAATGTCAGGCCGGTAGAAGATTTCCTTATACTGGTTTATGCCGTAGACGTTATTCCCGATACGGACATTGATGTAATTGTCGCCGTTAGGTGAAGCGTTGTAGTAGCCTTCGGGGGTAATGACGATCCATTCGCCGTCGTAGAAGGAAATGAATTGCGCGATTTCTTTGCCGGTGGCAACGTCTCAGATGCGGGTGGTATTATCCTGTGCGCCTGAAACAACGGTTTTACTGTTGGGGCTGAACGCTACGGATTCAACACCCCATGTATGCCCC
>NZ_BDHE01000111.1:0-1178 GCF_054786175.1 Treponema sp. R8-4-B8 | reverse complement strand
CCGTAAAAGGCTTCGAATTTCCCTTTTCGGGGTCAAAAAACCGTCAGTTACCGCCGTAACGTTATATGCCATTTTTCTTGAAATTGTTGCAAGAAAAAAATCATTGGCATATAGCGTTTCGGAGATGTTATGGACGCTGCCAATGGAAAATTAGAGGATAAATATGTTTTTGGACTTCCCGAAGAAGGGAAAATCATTTTTCAGCATCCTTGGAAATTATCAAGAGGAAACTGTGTTCTAAAACAATTGAAACATAAAAATTTACACAATATGGCTGATATTGGCGTAAATGATATGTATTACACAAAAAAGGCAAAAGAATTCGCTAATGGAAAGGTTTATGCCGTTGACGTATTTTTCCCTGAAAATGGAGAAACAAGAGACGGCATTTTCTGTATAAATGACATTAAAAAATTACCTGATAATGAACTTGACGGAGTAATAATGATGGACGTTTTGGAGCATATTGAAAATGATAAAACATTTTTCAATATTGTTGTAAATAAATTGAAGAAAGGCGGGATAATTTTAATAACTGTTCCGGCATGGCAGTTTTTATTTTCCGCTCATGATGTAAAATCATTGCATTACAGAAGATATAACAGGAAACAATTAATGGCATTATTGGAACATAAAGAAATAAAAACGGAAAAATGCCATTATTTTTATACTAGCCTTTTTTTGGCTAGATTGGCATTTATTTCCAAAAAGGATAAATTTGCCGGAAATGATATAGGTTGGAAATATTCTGAAAAAAATATAATAACCATTATTGTAAAAACGGTATTGGATATAGATTTTTGGATAAATAAAATATTGGATAAAATAGGAATACATTTACCTGGATTATCATTGATTGCGGTATGCCGTAAAATGATATAAAGCAAGAAAAACGGCATATAACAGGTCGGTAACTGTACGCCGCCTTACGGCGGCTAGGCTACGCAAAACCCCAGTCGGGGCTTCGCCCCTTTGTGGGGTTTTGCTCCGCCACATTTTTTTGCGCCCGTAAAACCGCTTCGCGGTTTTTCTCATCGGGCGCAAAAAAACGTCAGTTACCGCCGGAACGTTATATGCCATTTTATTTTGAAGTTTTTCCATAAGATATTGACATTTTATTGTTAATAATCCATATATTAAATGATTAATAAGAAAGGAGCAAATTATGAATAGAAAAT
>NZ_BDHE01000110.1:0-1185 GCF_054786175.1 Treponema sp. R8-4-B8 | reverse complement strand
GAGAGCCGTCCGGGCGCTGGGATACTTCCATCGGTTTTTCCGCGCTGAACAGGTAATCGTAAATACGCGCCTGTATTGGCGCGGCATGAGCGGCAGATACCCAATGAATTGTGCTCTTTATCTTTTTGTTGTCAGGCGCATTACCGCCTCTTGTCTGCGGATCGTAGGTGCAGCGCACAGCTGTTATATTGCCGTTTGCGTCTTTGTCAAAACCGGTGCATGTAACAATGTACGCATACCGCAGGCGGACGGAGTTGCCGGGAAAGAGCCGGAAGTATTTGGGCGGCGGAGTCTCTTCAAAATCTTCGCGCTCAATCCACAGTTCGCGGGAAAATGGCACAAGGCGTTTTCCGGCGGATTCGTCTTCGGGATTATTTACCGCTTCCATTTCTTCACTCTTGTTCTCATCCCAGTTTTCGATAATCAATTTGAGAGGTCGCAAAACTGCCATTACACGCAGTGCGCGTTTATTCAGGTCTTCGCGAAGACAGTATTCAAGAAACGCGATGTCTACCAAGCTGTCAGTCTTTGCGATGCCAATCTGCGAAACAAAACTGCGAATCGCCTCGGGAGTGTAACCTCGTCTGCGGAGACCGGCTATTGTGGGCATTCGCGGATCGTCCCAGCCTGTAACCTGTTTATTCTGCACGAGTTTTAAAAGCCAGCGTTTGCTCATAACGGTACGGCTCAAATTAAGGCGGGCAAATTCAATCTGCCGTGAAGGGAAAACTTCCGCCTCGCGGATAAACCAATCATACAAAGGGCGGTGAATTTCGTATTCAAGCGAACAAAGAGAGTGGGTAATTCCCTCTTTTGCATCGGAAAGCGGGTGTTGAAAATCATACATGGGATAAATACACCATGAATTGCCGGTGCGGTAATGGTTTTCTCTGCGTATGCGGTACATGACAGGATCGCGCATGATTAAGTTAGGATGAGTCATGTCGATTTTAGCGCGTAACGTTTTCGCGCCATCAGGGTATTCGCCGGAACGCATTTTCGCAAAGAGGTCAAGGTTTTCTTCGACAGAACGGTCTCTGTACGGGCTGTTTCTTCAAGGCGGCGTTACGTTGATATTGTTCTTGTCCGCAACCGCCGTCCCCCGATACTCGCTCAGTTCGGTATCGGTCAGAGTGTCAAACTAAGCCTTTCCCTTTTCGATGAACTTTACAGCTACCTCGTCAA
>NZ_BDHE01000109.1:0-1202 GCF_054786175.1 Treponema sp. R8-4-B8 | reverse complement strand
ATTGGGCATACATCTTATACCGCTAATAAGCACATTCAATTTTCTGTTGAATTAGTGGTTCTTTCTGATTTGCTTACCAAGCATAAAAAGACAAATACTTATTAATACTAGGGAAATGCCTACAATGAGTTGTAACAACATTTTTGCCTCTTTATTTACCTTTTCGGCTATGCGGTTACAAGATCGGCATGTTTTATGTTTACAGTTTCATGTGCGTTATTGTTCTTTGAGGTTTCTGGTGCAAGGCACATTTCGTCATATTCACGCATTCTGGCTTCTGAAATAGCGCCAATATGGAATTTTTCAGTTGCGCTCTCGTGGATCATTTTCGCTATGTCGCTTTCGTATTTCATTTTATTTCCTCTTTTTAAACCGCATGAGCGGTCGTTAATCGAATTCATCGCAACGCGATGAAAATCATCCTTCAGTAATTTCAGTCAAAGTTCCACGGTCTAACCATGCTTTTATCTCGCTTTCGGTTAATTTAAAATCATCCTTTGCGTCTTCCTTAAACCTTTTCAAGTCTTTCCCGCTTATGTTGTCCATGTCATTCTTGGAAAAACCATAAACAAAAAACGTGCGGTACTCATTCCTAAAATACACTATAACACGATGTCCGCCCGCTTTCCCTTCGCCTTGTCTGGCTACTCGTACTTTGTATACGTCTCCGCCCAGATTTGCGTCCGCTTGTTTTGCTTCAAGTTTATCGACTATTTCCAGTAATTCATGGTCTGTTATGCCTTCCTTGTTAGCAAAACGATTGAACCATGTGTTTTTGAAAACCCGCACTTTTATATAATAACTGTAAAGTTGATGTATTTCAAGGGTTAAAACGCAATGCCCTAATGCCTCTCTCCCCTCTCCTCTACATGATGTATGCCCAAGAATTTATTCAGTACAGTCAGGGCAGGGCTGCGGGTGGCAAAAACTCTGGGAGAGCCCGCCTTCGAGCCTTTTCAGCGACTGAACAGCGGTGGGTAGAAAGCTTTATCGTGGGTTTGTCGCTGAACTTTTATTCTCTGAATTTTCTTTGTTTTATTACAAAGTCTCTACGGCGGGGAACCCACAGAAGACGTTTTTACCACCCGCAGCCTGCCCTGACTGTACTCAAGACGTTATTGGGCATACATCATCTTGTAACGCATATTAGCATTTTACCACTGTGAGCTATATAACAATGAACAATTAGCAATTAGTAACAG
>NZ_BDHE01000108.1:0-1202 GCF_054786175.1 Treponema sp. R8-4-B8 | reverse complement strand
GTTGACGGCGTTTCCATATCAAAACCGCGGGAGTATTCCTGCGGAAATTTATTGCGAAGGAGCAAAAAATGAAAAATTTGCAAAAAATGTGGGTGCTTGTATTGATCGTGGGATTAGTTTTTGGACTAGTGGGGTGTTCTGAGGATGATGATAAAAAAACAGGGAATGATATTGATTATACTAACTATGCTTCTCCAGACTATTCCATCCAGGTAAAAAATGATTCCAATAAAAAATTGGTCGCGTTTCTTGGTGAACCAAATTCTGAAAACTTAATTAGCGGTATTCCTACAGGCGGCAGCGTACACGGACTAAAAAAGGATCCCAGGCTTTTTCCCAATACCTCTTCTTTTGATTTCGTATTATTTTTGGTAACAGAAGAAGACTATCTGGCAAATAAAGATAATCTTTCTTCTTTAAAGAATAAACCATTTACCAGGCTTTATGCTTATCACAATAAAAATTCGTCAAACGCTAATGTCTATAGGATAAGCGGTATTTTGGGGGGTACAAAAAGGATAATATTACAAAATGCCACCAATTATAATGTCGAATTACGGGATGATAGCGAAGAATACGGACGAACAATTGGTTATACTACAAGGCAAACATATAATACAACATTTTATGTTGATGCTGATGATTATATGGTTTTCCCTGTATTTAGAAAATTCAGCGATGCATTGGGCGAGATAGTGTCAGGATATCCTGTTTTTCAGGAAGACGGCCCCTTAAAAGGTAAAGCATATTTCACTGAATTCAGCTTACATTCAACAGATGAGGTAACTATTAATGCATTAGATTTTGTTTCCGGTATTAAGGTTCAAGCCGGCGCTGCTTTCTTGATAATACAAAATAATAGTGGAGTTGGAATTAGCCTCTGGGACGGAATTACTCGGCAAACAACAGAATCGGGCGGTCAGGTAATAAATCCTAATGACTCAATGATATTCCCGATATATGCGGCTAGAGTACAACAAACATTTATTCCGTATATCCAAAAAGGGCAATTTAAGATTGGTACTTCGGCAACGCAACATATTATACCGTTACCAACTGATTCATATACAGATGGCGCTAATATAAATGTAAGTAATGTCTATTTAGAAGGTAAAATTTACACAATAAACGTTACCGGAACTAATGCGAATACATTGGCTTTTTCTCCAGTTACCAGAACCGGAGATTGGGATTGGCAAGAA
>NZ_BDHE01000107.1:0-1249 GCF_054786175.1 Treponema sp. R8-4-B8 | reverse complement strand
AGGCCTTTCTCTTATACACATCTAGATGTGTATAAGAGACAGGTGATAGAGGGTGCGAAAGAGTTTGACGGGTTCGACATACTTGAACCGCTTCCGGCGCACATCGCCGCCGCCTTCTGCGTAGCGGGGATCAAGTGCCACGGGAAGACGTCCATAGCGGATGATTTTGTATTTGCGCGGTGGCCGGATTTTGAAAAAATGATACACGAGATTTTTGAGTTTCGCGGGAAATGAGATATTTGTTATTGTGAAATAATGATTATTATGGATTATCGTTGATTATCATAGATCATTATAGTTTATTATAGATCATTATAGATTATTATGGATCATTATAGATTATTATGGATCATTATAGATTATTATGGATCATTATGGATTATTATAGATTATCGTAGACTATCATATATTATTGAGGATTACCAATGCAACAAAAGAGCATAAATACTTTCGGCATCGTATCGTTCAAAAAGACATCGGCTGTAGCTGACGTGTTGGAGCGTATTCGGGCGTGGGCTTCGGACAATGGGGCGGAGGTCATATATCATCCCATTCTTGCCGGTCAACTTCCGTTAAGCGAACAAGTCGAAACATCCGAGGCGGTTTTTCTTGACAAATGCGACGCCGTCGTCTCGGTCGGCGGCGACGGGACTTTTCTTTCCGTGGCGCGGATGAGCGGATTCTCCGAGAAGCCTATCGTGGGAGTGAACCTCGGCGGATTGGGATTCTTGACGGACGTCGGCCCGGAGGATTTGGAGGAGTACCTCGGCAAAATCAGGCGCGGCGACTATACGATGATCAGCCGCATGGTATTGGAAGCCCGCGTCCTGCGCCGAGGCGATGAAGTTCACCGATTCAAAGCGTTGAACGACGTCTACATCAACCGCGTCAACGTGCCGAAACTGAGCTCGATTTCGGCTTGGAGCGGCGACGCGTTCATCACCGACTTTTTCGCCGACGGAATCATCGTCGCCACGCCGAGCGGTTCAACGGCCTATTCCCTCTCCGCCGGAGGCCCGATCGTCGAACCGTCGGTGCAAGCGTTCCTGCTGACCCCTATATGCCCGCACTCCCTAACTGAACGCCCGCTGATACTGCCGGCGGACGTCAACATCAAATTAGCGGTGAACGACAAGAACCCCGACCTGCTGTTAACCGCCGACGGTCTTGAATCTTTCAACCTACACTCCGGCGACGAGGTAATCGTCTCCTACAGCGGGGTAAGAAAAAATTTGATTCAATTAGCGGA
>NZ_BDHE01000106.1:0-1246 GCF_054786175.1 Treponema sp. R8-4-B8 | reverse complement strand
AAAGAGATAGTCCGCAACCGTCTTTTAAACTGGGCGGCAAGAAGAAATTTAAATCCCTGTTTCCGATTATTGACAATTATCGCGAGTCTTGACGGCGTAAAACAAATTGATGAGCTGTTGCTGTTAAAATCATTTTCTTCTGATATTGTAAATAAAACAATTTTACTTATAGAGACGGCGATGAATAACGGGCAATTTGAACAGATGGCCGGCGCAAAAGCCGCCGCTATACGGCATATATATAAAACGTCAAAAGCGTTAATTACGGGTGATGATAAGGATATAGAAACTACGTTTAATGAAAATCCGTTGGACAGTTTAAACATGTTATACGATCAGTTTCCAGTGCTTAAAACGCAGATACTTGTTAATCACAGCGGCTATCATTTTGGGCGGCATGACGAGAAGGGAGCTGCTGAAAAAGCAAAAGAGGCTATTTTATTAGGGCAAAGCAAGAATTCATTTTGCCTGCCCCAGGCATACCGTCTTTTCTCGCTTGTTTGCCTGTCCAAACAGCAGGTGAATGAAACAATTGAATACCTTGGATTCGCCCTGTCAAACGCGGAAAAAGCCGGCAATTACCATGAGATGTCGTTATCCGCATATTATTCCGCCGCAGCCCAATTCTTGCACGGAGACGTTTTTCACGCCGCCGATCTAGCGAACAGATCGATTAAACAATCACTTGCCTCAGGCCGTCCTGATTGGGCTGATCGCTCGCGTTTTCTGGAAGGCCGGATAGAATTTGATCTTGGTCATTACAGGCAAGCCCATGATATTTTTGACGGCTTATTAAAGGAGCCTTATGGCAGTATGACGTGCGAGAAAGAAAACCTAATGGCGGCGTGGATTTACCGTTCAAGAATTTATTTTGACAATCCAAATATCCCCAAACCCGAACCTGCGAATCACGACGCTGATTTATTTGAAATTGAAGCGGCTTATTTAGCCGGTGATTATAAAAGAGCGGTTGAACTCTCATCTTCACATAACAATCCTTTTGTGGAAGAAAACTTTCTTTACACTGAACAGGCGGATTGGCGCAGCGGATTCGCCCAATGCGAACATCTGTATTTTACCCACGGCGAAATTCAAAACAGAATGATTTCAATTTTTCATTCCCTAGCCCAAAGCCGCCTGTCAAAAGACGGATGCGAAGAGGCGCTTCACGAAATTCAAAATATTCTTCGCGATGAAAAACTCTGCGCAATGGACCCCTGGGACGCTTTTTATTTTTACGCGAAGT
>NZ_BDHE01000105.1:0-1249 GCF_054786175.1 Treponema sp. R8-4-B8 | reverse complement strand
GTGGGCAAATCAATTGCCCGTGCGCTTGGCAAGCAATTTTTCCGGTTTTCTGTCGGCGGAATGAGGGACGAGGCGGAAATCAAGGGGCACAGGCGCACATACATCGGGGCGATGCCGGGAAAAATTATTCAAGGGTTAAAAATTGTTAAGACTAAAGACCCCGTTTTTATGATAGACGAAATCGATAAAATGGGCGCGAGTTTTCAAGGCGATCCCGCAAGCGCCCTCCTTGAAGTGCTTGATCCCGAACAGAACAACGCTTTCCGCGATCATTACCTTGATTTGCCGTTTGACATTTCCAACGTGTTTTTTATCGTTACGGCAAATACAATGGATACTATCCCCGTGCCGTTAATTGACCGCATGGAAATTATTCAGCTTCCCGGTTACATCGATACTGAAAAACTGGAAATCGCAAAGCGTTATCTTTTGCCAAAGAGCCTTGAAAAAAACGGCCTTAAAAAAAATCAGGTAAAATACACAAAAGACAGCCTATTACATATCGCTAACTGTTACGCGCGTGAATCCGGCGTGCGTAATTTTGAAAAAAATCTTGATAAGATTCACCGCAAACTGGCGAAACAGATAGTAGACGCTCAGGAAAAAAACGAAGAAAAAGTACCGCGTTTTAATATTGATAAAAAACTGATAGAAAAACATTTGGGCAAACCAATTTTCCGTGAAGACGACATTAAAACTGCGGATAAACCCGGAATGTCGGTAGGCCTCGCGTGGACAAGCATGGGCGGGGACACATTGGTAATCGAAGCGACATCGCTTCCCGGAAAAGAGGGAATAACGCTGACAGGCAAAATGGGCGACACGATGAAAGAAAGCGCCGAAATCGCCATGACCGTCGCGCGCAAAATGGCGGTGGAAAAATACAATGTAGACAAGGACTGGTTTGACAAAAACCACATTCATCTGCACATCCCCGAAGGCGCGACTCCCAAAGACGGCCCTTCCGCCGGCATTACAATGGCAGTGGCGCTTCTTTCCCTAATGCGTGACAAAGTAATAACCCAAAGGCTAGTAATGACAGGCGAACTTTCCCTAACAGGCCACGTACTGCCAATTTAAATTCAATAATAGTGATAAATTTTATAGTTTTTATTCAGGTAATGCCAGAGACAGTACTTCTTCAAAGCGTTCTACTGGGTGGAATTCTATCCCTTTCTTCACATGATCGGGTATCTCATCCAAGTCACGCTCGTTTTGTTTTGGAAAGATAATGTGTCTTGCTTTGTTT
>NZ_BDHE01000104.1:0-1263 GCF_054786175.1 Treponema sp. R8-4-B8 | reverse complement strand
ATTGTTTACAGAATATATATCAGTAATCTGGACATCACTGTTACTGACATAATAAATAAAAATCCAAATATAACAAATTCAAATATATATAGGGATTACAACTATTTATATTCGTATACGGATCCTACAAACGCAACGTCAATTACATCATTAACCACTTTCAGCAACAGAGGTTTTTATGAGCTTGAGCTTGAGGGTATTGACATAAAAAATACAATTCTTTCTAAGGGCGGCGGAAAATTTACTATTCAATTTCCTAATTTCCAAGGTGACAAACCATTTATTGAATATAATGATAATAAATATAATCTTTTGCGCTCTGACGACGGAGGTAAATTTAGCCCCAAACCTGAAAATGATAAATATTTTCGTAATTCCGATGATTTAAAAAATTATACATACGCGACTTCGACAATTAACGCCGATGTATCAGGGCAGCAAAACGACGTTAATAATCAGACCCAAGCCTACGCTTCAATGTATATTGTAGCCGTAGGGCAGAATCCGGGAAATTTTACCAGATTATACGGCAAGCCTACGCATATCAATGTATTTTTACTGCCCCCGATGAATTAATCTTTCAAGGAAGAGAAGAATTTCACATAAAGATGATCACAAAGAAGGAAGGTAAAGCGGAAGTATACTTTTTAACTGTATACGGTACTATTCATAACGCGTATTCTGTCTACCATAATATATCCGCCATAGGGGGATCATTTTGGGTATAAAAAGCGGTATGCGTTAAAGTATGGTATCCATTGGTTTACATTCTCGTTTGTGATATTACGCGCTAGGACTTCGCTTCGCTTTAATGAAAACAATGATTCGCCGTTATTTAAACGAGTTTGTCTGTAAACCTTTTCTTCTTTTTGGCTAACGTAATCAATTCCGTCATTACGCGTATACGCGAAACCCCACAGTAACGATGACAATGAATGTTTTTTCATGCCGCTTTTTATTAAAAAAGATTCCGCTCTTTTAATGGCAAACCCATAAGGCAAATTGCCGTTTAAATCCGTAACAAAGTTTTCTGTTGATATTTCTTCTGAAAAATCCACGGCGGCTATTTCGCAATCCGCGCTTATGCCTATTGATAACGGAGACGCAAATTCCATTTTTATCAGAGGGTTAAATCCCTTTGTATACATTACTGAAATATCGGCTCTCCTGAACGACATGGAAAAAATCTCTATAAGGCTTAAATGACCGTGAAATACAGCGCTGCCTTCCTTGCTGAAACTGAACAATACCCTGTATATTGAC
>NZ_BDHE01000103.1:0-1292 GCF_054786175.1 Treponema sp. R8-4-B8 | reverse complement strand
CAATCAATTACCGTTTTAAGTTTTGATGTCTCAAGCGCGAGGGCGCCTGTCCTCTGGCTTACCAGGTTTTCCAACTGCTTGCCAACGCTGCGGCTTCTTATAAAAAGAACTGACACAAGGACAAGCACTAAGAAAAATAAAACTGAAGCTCCTACTAACCAGGGGCGCTGAGCCGCGGCCAATTTATTCCGGTAATCATAAGTCTTGTATACCCACTGGTTAGAAATATTATTTATATCGACTATACGCAGGGCCTTATCGACAATTGATTTAAGAATGTCGGCGTCCTTGTTATAGCCGAAATAAGAATTAAAGGTATGGTTAAATACCAAATTTAATTTATACCTTGCGTCCTCATAGTAGTTGGTGTAGATAGTCAGTCTTCTCCGGCTGCTGAAAATCACATCGACATCGCCGCTGGCTAAAGCGTCCCATGTTTTTTCCTGAGTGTCATATTCGGTATAATTAAGGTGGGCGGGAAATATTTTTTTAAATAATTCGGAATATATTGTTTCCCCACGCAAGCCTACATGCAAATGAAAAATGTCGTTAATGTCAATATTGCGAAAATCCGCTCTTGATACAAACGCAAAGTTATCGCTTACAATCGGAACATCCGACCATAAAAAACGCCCCTCATATTCCTTTATTTGAAACAGTTCCGGGATGATCAGAGCCTTGCCGTTTTCAACATTTTTTATCATGTCCAGTACCGGCGTATTTTGGTCGTTGGCAGGTTGGAATTTAAGCCCTGTAAGTTTTTCGATTTCTTTCAGCGCTTCAAAATAAATTCCCTCCCATTTATTGGTGCGGAAATTGAAAAAAGAAATAGGATAATTGCTAAAGTCCGCGCCAATTGATATAACAGGGTTGTTTTTAATATAGTTGAGTTCTTCTTTGGTCATCAGCGTATAAAGCTTGTTTTCCAAATATTGATCATGTCCTCTTTTTTGCAGTTCTGTAAGATACTCAAGAACACGGTTGCTCATCGCCTTTTCCAGCGCGTTAATTATAGGCCTTAGTTCTTCATTTTGCGTTGACAGACAGGACGACCTGAATATCAACGGGTAGAAATCTTCGCCAACAACGTCGCCGTATTCGTCAAAAGCCCCTTCGGCGGTATCCATTCCAAAAAACGCGTCGACCGCGCCGCTTTTAAGCATTTGGTACGCTTCTTTATGGTGGTCAACAAAAATTCTTTCAAATTTGTAATCGGTATTCGCGTTGATGTCGGCGAACACGACCGAATTCCTTAAAAAAGCATAACGCGGCACGCGCAACCGTATAATTCC
>NZ_BDHE01000102.1:0-1299 GCF_054786175.1 Treponema sp. R8-4-B8 | reverse complement strand
ATGACAGGGAAAAAGAACAAAAATATCTCTACAGAAAAGTAATTCCCGTCACGGGCTGGCAATTGCCTGTCAGCCTTGCGAATTCTTCGGTAGACAGCCGTTCAATGAGTTTTTTCTTCCGTATCCATAGTTGGCTTGACGCGGATACGGTAAAACTGGATATCAATATTGAGTCGGACAGAAAACACCCTCCGCTGACCATTCATCTTGCCTATGATATGAACAGTCAGGATGTTAATCCAATGGCGGTTTCTCTTGGGTTTTCAAAACAGCGGATAATGTACGCCTATAAAGCTTTTGCCCCTGTTAGAGGAGACATGGTTTTGGGAGGGAAACGAATAACTTTAAAACAGGATACATGTTCCGGGGTTTTTTGGGATTGCAAGGGGTTTTTTCCGTATAGAATGCATACTACTATTTGCAGTGCCGCCGGTTTTGATGAAGAAAACAAACGTTTTGGCTTTCATATTGCCGAAAATCAAACAAGGGATACTAATAAAAACAACGAGAACGCTTTGTGGATAAATGGGAAATTAACCCCGTTGCCGCCGGTGCGAATCACAATGCCAAACGGAATTGACGCCGATTGGATAATTCAAGATGTTGAAGGGATGGTTGATTTGACATTTACCCCAAAAGAACCGGATAAAAGCGGCGCAAAATTGATGTTTACAAGAGCCGATTTTAACATTCCGTTGGGGTATTTTAATGGAATGTTAGTCAATTCTGAAGGGGAAAAGATACAAATAAAAAACCTTTTTGGAATTGGTGAAAAACTTTATTTGCGGGTGTGAGTATGGCAAAAAAGAAGAATAACGCAATTTATGCGCCGGGCGAATTAAGCCGCGTCCGGGATAAATTAGGCGTAAAAGACGATTCCGAAGCTAAACGAATGGCGCAACTCCTTGGCGGCGAAGTAGGAACGGAACGAGACTCGGAAGATGACAAAAAAAGAAACGGCAAGTATGATACTTCAAGCGGCAAAAAACGCCGCAGAATAGATCTGGCGCCAGATGAAGATTTGATCGGCGAATCAAGGACTAAAAGATCAGGACCGTATCCGGGAGACGATCCTTCGGTTCCCGCAAAACTCAGTTACGGAGAAAGAGTAAAAATTGATCAATATGCAAGCCAAGTTGTTTTTGAAATAAAGAATTCTTTGCAGGTTCTTACTTCAATTTTTTCGTTTTTCAGAGAACCTGTCGATTATGTAAATCAACGTTTTGTCATCACCCGTATGAATGAATTTTACAATAAAATTGAAAGACTGGTGAACTCGACAAGGAGCCTGTTTCCAAA
>NZ_BDHE01000101.1:0-1303 GCF_054786175.1 Treponema sp. R8-4-B8 | reverse complement strand
GAGCCGCTTGCCTGCGGGGCTGCCATAAGTAATGGAAGAATAAATTTATTCATGGGTAACATCCTTAAAAATAGTATTGTTTTCTACAATATCATAAAAAAGACAGGTTATTCAAGTACCTAGAATGACAAAAAAACCATGTTTTCCTAAACTTTTATGATTATGGAGATTCTTGGCCTTAATAAAAAGGAGGCGTCATAAAAATAATAGGATAATTCCACGCCGGTTTCAAGATAATAACTCTCTGTAATAAGGAATAAACCTGATAATCCCAGATTCGCATAGGCGATTACTTCATTTTTGACGTATTCAACTCTGTTATAATATTGATAAACGTCATCATAGTAATAACCGTCATTATCGTAAATGTAGCCTGAACCGTTAAAAGCGGTGAAACCAAAGCCAAGAGATAATGTAACGGCGTTTCGCAGATGATTATACCTCTTCTGCAGAGAAACACTAAGGCAAAAATCAATTAACGCGACATCGCAACTGCGATAATTGCTGTCTGTTAAATTGAACGATTGGGTTGAAAATGTATCATTCAAATTATAAAATGACAGTACAAATTCCAATCCCACCTTAAAAGAAGCGCGTTGTGAAGAAAGAGATTCCAGCCTGAAAGTTACCCCCGGAAAATACAGATATGTTCCAAATATCTCTTCTAATCCTCCGCTTAACGGAAGTAACGGGGCATAACCCAATTTAAAAAAGGATTCTATTTGCCTGTGATAACCTATAAAAAAACCGCCCAAAATAACTTCTAATCCGCCGGGATTTTGTATGTAAATTTCATAAGTTCCGGGAATCAACATATCATCATTAAAGATAAGTTTTACGCTTGAATTGTTGGTTACAACCTTATCAATAGGAAATAACTCATTTTCTTCATTTCTCAGATAAATAACAGAATCATCAAAAATATTATTCCCCGATATTAACAATACCCTGTTCTTATTTTGATCCATGTAAAAATATTCAGGGACGATTTTAACAATTTCCGGCTTAAAAGCGGCAGTAATGGAAAATTCTTCCCAATCCGAACTTTCACATCTGCGTTCAAGTAAATCGTAAGGAGTTACACTGTACCGATACCTTCCCGGATTCAGGGAAATTTCAATAAAATTATTCTTGGTAATTTCAACATGATATTCCCTGAATTGTCCGGAAAAAACTTGAATTGTTACTTCATAGTATAAAACATATTCCTCATTATCCCAGACAAGGCGTTGTTTAAAAACCGGCTCACCCGCGCTTGTATCAACATAATATCCCGGCTGTGACTCAGGCGAAGGCTCTTGCG
>NZ_BDHE01000100.1:0-1306 GCF_054786175.1 Treponema sp. R8-4-B8 | reverse complement strand
AGAATCTCCTTATCCTTTGGACGGCTTTCCCTTTTTATAAAACCGCCGGGAATCTTCCCCGCGGCGTAATATTTTTCGTTATAATCGACTGTAAGAGGCACATAATCCATGCCTTCTACCGGTTCATGTGATGAACAGACAGTGGCTATTACCGCCGACCCCGCGTATTGGGCAAAAACAGAACCGTTGGCCTGTTTTGCCATCCTGCCGGTTTCCAGAACTAAATCCTTTCCGGCGACTTGGAGCGTAACTTTTTGCATCATAATTATTTACGCAGTCCCAGGTCTTTTATCAGTTTTCTGTATCCTTCCAGATTGATCCTTTGAATATACTTTAACATTCTGCGTCTTTTGCCGACCAGAATTAAAAGCCCCCTCTGCCCTGATTTGTCCTTTTTAAACTGCTTGCAGTGTTCCGTAAGCTGGTTGATCCGCTCGGTAAGCAGGGCTATCTGAACTTCTGTAGCCCCCGTGTCCTTCTCGTTTTTACCAAATTTGGTTACGATTGATTCCGCTTTTTCTTTGGTTAATGCCATTTTCTTCTCCTGTTTTTAACCCTATTATTTTACGGAATAATGGCATAAAACTGGAAAAATGTCAAGAGCAGTGAAAAGTGAGCAAGGAGCAGTGAGCAGTGAAAAGTGAGTAAGGAGCAGTGAGCAATTTCGTTGTTTGCGGGCGTGGTCTTGGCAAGACGCTATGCTTGCTAATTTCGCTCTTTGGTCACTTCGACAAGCTCAGTGACCACGCATTTCTCACTACTCACTGCTCACTGCCTCAGTCCATCATTACAAAGGCTGCCCAGTAAAAGGGTAAGTTATATTCATCGCGGACTTTGGTCTGCGCGGCTTTGAACGCCTCTCTTTTGCTCTTTCCCGACAGCCAGTTTTTGTAAAACTCACTCATCATGACGCTTGTCGCTTCGTCGTTTACTTCCCACAAACTCATAATAAGCGTTTGCGCTCCGGCAAGTTTGAAGGCTCTTTGCAGGCCAAACACTCCCTCGCTGTTGTTCACTGTCCCTAAACCGGTCTCGCAGGCTGACATTACTACCAGTTCAGTCCCGACAAGGTTCATCTTAGCAACATCGTCCGCGAATAAAATGCCGTTTTCCACTCCTTCTACGGGGTTGCCAGTCCACGCATTGTTGCCGCCTGCCAATATTAGTCCCGACCGTAACAGCGGGTTTTCAAAGGCTTTTTTCCCGCCAAAACGTTCCAGACGCTCGCGCTCGTCGCGGTTGTCTTCGATGTCCTGCATGAAAAAGCCGTGTGTCGCCAAATGTATTCAGGGCATTTTTCTGGCTG
>NZ_BDHE01000099.1:0-1323 GCF_054786175.1 Treponema sp. R8-4-B8 | reverse complement strand
CCGGCTTTATAGCCCCCCACGGCGGCGGGTTTGCCTTCGGTAAGAAGGTAGATAATGTTAAAGTTGTTAAAATTACCGATAAAAGAGCTGATAAGGTAAGGAGTAGTAACAAATATAATATACGGCATTGTAATTTTTACAAGGCACTTAAACGGGCCGGCCCCGTCAAGAGTCGCGGCTTCGTAAAAATCGGCGGGAATATTCATTAATATGCCGGTGGTTAAAAGCATCGTATACGGAATGCCGATCCAGAAATTAGTTAGAATTATTGTAACCCGTACCCTTAAAAGACTGCTTGAATTCTGCAAGAAAGAAATAGGATCGTTTAATATGCCCAATTTAACAAGCAATGTGTTAATAGGGCCGTATTCCCCCAGAATATTTCTGACGGCAAGCAAAGAAACAAATTGAGGCATGGCTATAGTTAAAATAAAGATTGTTCTGAAAAACGTCTTGCACTTAACGCCTTTTTTATTGATTAGAAGCCCAAGGAAAATGCCGCCAAAATAACAGGAGAAAGTTGAAAAGAACGTCCATACGACAGTCCAGCTTAATACTGGAATAAACCTCTGTCCTATTTCCCCGGTTTTTGTAAACAGGTTCTTTATGTTCGCAAACCCGACCCAATCAAACAGTACTTGCCCCTGGTGCTGGCTGTCAAAGTTGGTAAAGGCTATAAATATCATAAAAATCGTGGGCATTATTGTAAAAATAGTCACTCCGATAAATGTCGGAGTAAGAAGCGTTACGTGAAAACGCTTGTCAAACAGTTCTTTTATGTCGTCTATAAAGCTTGACGCTTTTCCTTTTTTTCGTTTGTCACATTCCGCCTTGTACGCGCTGGCCAGGCTGCTCAAATACAAAATGAAAAACAGGATAATTATGCAGAATGTTACCACTCCAAACAGGAGCATTAGCATCGAGTCGTCGGCCTTGTTAAATATATCCCCTTCTTCCGTGCCCAGCGTCGTAAAATTAACAAGCGCTTTATAGCCAAGCGGAGTGTCGTTTACCTGCGGGCATAATACCATAAACAGGATAAATCCGACCTGCAACAATAAATAAATCGCCCCTTTGACGATCTGTTTATGATAAAAATTGCCAAATCCCATAATAAAATGGGAGATTTTAGTCGCCGTATTCCCTTCCATGAATCTTTTGCAAAAATCAACAAAAAATTTTTTAATGCAACCCGCAAAACCTTTTACGCCTCCCGTAAATGAAGCGCCTATTTGCCTGACTACATTTAAACTAGAATTGATTACTTTTACATAAAAGGGAGTGGCATTATAATAACCTGCGTTTTGATTTGTCATTATATAC
>NZ_BDHE01000098.1:0-1326 GCF_054786175.1 Treponema sp. R8-4-B8 | reverse complement strand
AATATGTCTTTAACTTCTGTTAGGTGTTTTGCCAAAGCATCGTTATTTTTTGTTTTTAACGCTTCGTTTATTCTTTCCTCCAGCGACGGAAAGTTGTCAGTAAAAGCATTCAAGACCTGTAAATAATTGAGGAGTTCATCATCTCCCATTTGTTTTATTTTTCCGTCAATCTTTAAATCCGAAATTTCAAGCAGTCTTCCTACGGTAGCATTTTCCGCTTCTTTATCGGTATCAGCCGCATCTTGATGCGCCGTATCGGATGAATCGCCCGGCTGCTTCTGCGCCTTTTGAATATCATTAGATAATATTGACAAGTTTGATAAGAAGTAACGCATATAGGCTTCAACTTTCTCATGCTTTTCGCTGCCAAGCCAGTTAATCTGTTTTGTACAATCCTGCGCTATGTCTTCTGCGAAAATTTTTCCCGCCATATCATGAACTGTTGTAAGATGTTTTGTCAACGTGTCGTAATCTCTCGCAATCAGCGCGTTGTTAATTTTTTTCTTAATCTCCGGAAGGTTATCGGTAAACGAATTTAATAATTGAACAAAATTGTTGAGTTTGCCCTCATCCATTTGCTCTATTTTTCCGGTCAGTTTTAATTCAGAAATCTTAAGCAGTTGTTCCCGGTTAATCATTTTATTCTCCTATGTACGCCTATGTACCAAAAATATGTCGTGTTTTTCAAAAGTTTGCACTCTGTATCAAATTTACTCCTTAAAATTAAGAATGTCAAGTGAAAATAGTTGTACATAACTAAGGGATTTTCCTAAGATTATGTGTGAAAAAGCGGTAACGGATACATTTGCACTCACTCTACACGTATGCCCAATAAAATCCTATGCTATAAAAGCCATAGGCTTTTTTAGCTTAATTTACGCTAGTTTTCAACCTTCGCTCTTTTTCAAACCGGCTGACAGCCAATTCAATTAAGCGGGTGATAAGCTCTGTGTAACTTATACCGCTTGTTTCCCACATTTTTGGATACATGCTTATCTTTGTAAAACCCGGCATCGTGTTTATTTCGTTGACTATTATCTCGCCGTCTGTTTTCAAAAAGAAATCCACGCGCGAAAGCCCTTCGCAGCAGAGTACCTGAAAAACTTTTACGGCAAGGGTTTGAATTCGCTTTTTTGTCGCGTCATCCAGTTTCGCGGGGATTTCAAGAGCAGCGCCTTTTTCATCAAGATACTTGGCGTCGTAAGAGTAAAATTCGTGAGAGGGAATTATTTCGCCGGGTACGGACGCTGCGGGGTCCTCATTCCCAAGGACGGCGCCCTCCATTCCTCCGCCGGGGATCCATTCCTCTATGATGATTTTTCTGTC
>NZ_BDHE01000097.1:0-1344 GCF_054786175.1 Treponema sp. R8-4-B8 | reverse complement strand
TTCTTTCTTTTTTCTTCATTTTTATCTTTTCTTTTGCTTACTGCACAACAGTTTCCGCACCGCGTTTGTTTAATACGTTAAGCGAAATCAAATCAAGATACAAATAATCTTCGTATCCGTCGGCTTCATATTGTTTCAGTACGCCGGTTGATTCAACCCAAGAGTCGGCTTTGGGATACGGTTTAGCGTTTTCTTCGTCCCATTTTATTTCAAACCCTACAATGCCGTCATTTCCGCAACAGCCTGGACCGTAGCGGATAACAAAGCAGTACTGGTCGCCATCATAAGATTTTTCGTTCTTAAAAACGCCTTCAAGTTTGATTGTTTTTCCAAGATAATCTTTGGGGTTCAGGTATACGTCGTTGACCTGGGTAATAAACATTTTTTCTTTTATTTCTATTACTCCTTTATTGGGTGACAAGGATTCAAAGCGGGCGTTTTCTTCAGGGGTTCCGAATTTATTTCCGTTCAATATAGTTTGTAAAACCAAAGAAAAACTGACTTTTTCATCTTTTCCCAAAGCAGCGTTAAAATCTTCGATATTTTTCTTTGTTCTGGCGTAAGTAACAGTAAAAATTACGGCAGTTACCGCCAGTATGACTGTGGCGATAATTAAAAATTTTTTATCCATGATTTTCTCCCCTTAATTTATTTAGTGTTCTTGAATTACGCAAATTCTCGGCAAGATAGAACAGTATAAATACAATTATGTTAATTGTTACAACGCTCGCGCCGGTCGGAGTGGCGTACAAATACGAAATAATAACGCCTGTAAAAAAGCACATAATGGAAATAACCGCGGCGCAGATTGTGACGCTTTTAAACTTTTTAAAAATACGCATGGAGCTTAACGCCGGAAAAATAATCAAACTTGAAATAAGCATCGCCCCCATCATTCGCATTCCAAGCACTATTGTAAGGGCGGTTAAAAAAGCGATAAGCATATTGTAAACGCCTGTTTTTATTCCGGAGGCTTTGGCGAATGTTTCGTCAAATGTTATGATAAATAACTTATTATAGAAAAGAATAAAAATTACCAGAACTACAACCGAGAGCGCTATGCTTAAATAAACGTCAGCTTTTGCCATTGCAAGGATACTGCCAAAAAGATAATTGCACACGTCGGTGTTCATGCCCGTCGTTTGAGATATTATCACTACGCCAATGGCAAGAGAGCCTGTGGAGATTAGGGCAATCGCCGCGTCTCCTTTGATTTTGCTGTTTTCGCTCATTCGCAGAAGGAGGAAAGCGGCGGCTACCACTATCGGAATCGCTACGCTTAAAGGTGCCGCGTGAAGCGCGGTGGCGATGGCGAGGGAACCAAATCCAACGTGGGATAATCCG
>NZ_BDHE01000096.1:0-1345 GCF_054786175.1 Treponema sp. R8-4-B8 | reverse complement strand
AATCAATCGGTTTGCCAACATGGCTGTTCATACCGGCGGCGAGACATTTTTCAACGTCCTCCCTAAAAACATTCGCGGTCATTGCGATTATCGGAATTCCCTTTTGGAATTCCGATAATCGCTCGCTTTTATTATTACTTTCAACGAAATTCAAGCCGTTGCTCTTATTTTCGGCGAAATTCGCGTCAATATTTTCTGAAATTTTCTTATTATACTTCGCTTCTACAGCCCTAATTCGCCGTGCCGCTTCGAAGCCGTCCATTTCGGGCATTTGTATGTCCATGAAAATCAAATCGTACTTATCTGGCGCTTCGGTAAACATTCGCACCGCTTCTTTCCCGTTTTCAGCGCAGTCTATCTCCAGCTTTGTCGGTTCCAGCAAGGTCATTATTATTTCGCGGTTAATTTCCACGTCCTCGGCTAGCAGTATTCGCCGTCCGGCAAATATGCCGGCAATGTCAGCGGCTTGCGGTTTTTTCGCCTGTTGTTTGTCCGTACCTAGACATTCATTAATCATCTCCGCAATGGTAGAAGGGAACAGGGGCTTGGACAGGAATTTATTAACGCCCGCAGCTTTCGCTTCTTCGGCAATATCGCCCCATTCTGCGGCGGAGATCATTGTTATAATGGAATTTTCCTTAACATAAGATTTTATTTCACGGGCAAGCTGTATGCCGTCCATGCCGGGTATTTTCCAGTCAATAAAGAAAATATTGTAGCCGCCTTTTTGATTTATTAGTTTAAGCGCTTCTTCACCGCTTGAAGCGGTGTCGCACATTAAATCCAGATTCTGCGCTATTTCATTAAAATATGCTAATACGTCCGCGTCATCATCAACCGCTAGAATACGGACATTTTTTGAATTGATATCAGATGATAAAAACTTGTGTTTTTCATTCGTACCCCGCTTTAACTGAATGGTAAAGAAAAAAGTTGAGCCTTTTCCCAATTCTGATTCTATCCATATTGAGCCGCCCATCAGTTCTACAATGTTTTTAGAAATCGCCAGTCCCAGCCCCGTGCCGCCGTATTTGCGCGTTGTGCTTGATTCAGCCTGTGCGAATGATTTGAAAAGTTTTGCCTGTTGTTCGGGGCTTATGCCGATTCCGGTGTCGCTTACCGAAACTTGCAGGGTGCAAAGGTCGCTTCCCATTCCAGCAAGGCGTACAGTAAGGGATATGGAACCTTTTTCCGGCGTGAATTTTATCGCGTTTCCCAGCAAGTTGGTGATTACTTGCGCTATCCTCTGTTCGTCCCCTATAAGGACGCGGGGAATGTTATGCTCGATATGCACGGAAAATCTTTGATGTTTTTCATCTATGCGGAAATTGACGACATTCACCAC
>NZ_BDHE01000095.1:0-1350 GCF_054786175.1 Treponema sp. R8-4-B8 | reverse complement strand
TGGCTGTCATTATCGAAAGAACGACCATAGGCAGTTTCAACCGCTTTATCTAATTTCTGGTGTGCTTTTAGTAATTCCTTTGGCATAGTTAAAGGGTCATACAAGTCGGCTAGGCTTGCATTTGGAAATTGTTTACGTGCGTCCAAAACGGCTTGAGCTAGTTTTTCTATTTCTGACTTTTGTTTTTCCGTTGGGTTAGGCCAGGGGAAATTGTTGTAAACAATGGTATTAGAATAACTGTAATCACTTTTAAGCCTTCCACAGACAGATTTCATCCATGCCATGTGCATATTCGATATAATTATGCCAAAATGATATAATGTAGAATTAGGTATTACAAATAATTTATCTCCGGGAATACATGTCATATCTAAAAAACCAATTGGAATATATTTTCTTCGCTCTGATGATACTTTTGGCACAGCAATATAATTTACATTGTCTGTCATATTACTTATCTGTCCAAAAAGTGCAGGTGTATTCGCTTTTTTTCTTGTAGAGCTTGCTTTACTTTCAAGTCTTAATTGTCTTACTTTCTCAACTCTTTTTATTACTATAAGCATTTTTTTAAGTTCATTTGGCGGACAATCTTTTAGCCATAAACAATATCTTGGTATATTATTAATAAATTCATCACCCATTGAAAATCCTCTTATATATTTTTTAGCAAGAGGTTCACACTTTATAAGATTATCACGTTCATCCTTGCTTAATAACAAATTACCTCCATCTCTGGGCATATTTCCCATACTCATAGTTGGAACTTTACATAAAGGATTATTCCGCTGTTCAATATATATATACGGCGCTGCTACAAGATATGGATTAATTTGCTCAACTGTCCAGCTTTTATTGTCTTCAAAAATAGTCTTGTTTTTATCTAATCCTGCCATACTAAAACCAATAATGACACAATGTACAGCGGCCTTACCTTTTGCTTCATTGCTCCACCTAAATGTCCGATATGCGAAATCTAATCTAATTCCGCAATCCGTAATAGGTTTCCATAGACGCGTAACTTGTTCACCTTGACAAATAGAGTTGGTTGATACAAATGCCGCACGTATTGATGTATTTTGAATATATTTTGACGCTTTTTTATACCAGCAGGCGACATAATCCATATGTCCTCTTAATTCATTCTGGAATATTAAATCCATATCTTTGTGTTGTTCCTCTGTTCGCCATGCGTACCCTACAAACGGCGGATTCCCCAAAATATACGATAATTCCGACTTTGGTACGATTGTTTCCCAATCAATGGGTAACGCGTTAGATATGACAATAGAAGGCGAAGCGGTCAATGGAATACGGGCGATGTATTTGCCGAATTTTTCTGACGCTTTTCTA
>NZ_BDHE01000094.1:0-1478 GCF_054786175.1 Treponema sp. R8-4-B8 | reverse complement strand
TACGCACTGATATAGATATTTTGCTTTCCAATACTTCTATATGTATGGCGGTGGAAGTCAAGCGATGGCTGGAAAGAACCGATCAAGTTGATGAACATATAAAACGAATGCAGTTGATACGGCAATACCCGCCCGCTGAAGTTAAAGATAAAAAGTTGTTGGGGGCGATAGTTGGCGCAGTGGTAACGCCCGAAGCGCGGGAATATGCGGAACAAAATGGTTTTTTTATTCTTGAATTAACAGGCGAAGATGTCCGTTTACTTGAACCACCGGAAGGCTTTCAACCTAAGGAATGGTAATTTTTCGCGAAGACTTCACACTAAGATCACAAAGGTACAAAGAACACAAAGAGGAATAAGGGGTTTATGTCCGTTATCTTATCGTGAAGCTTCACGCTAAGTCTTCGGACAAAAACCCTTTCTTCCCTCTTCTTTGTTTTCTCCGTGATCTTTGTGAGATCTTCAGGCAATCTTCGGGTATGAACTAGTAGTCCATTCCTCCCATGCCACCCATACCGCCGCCGGGCATTGCGGGAGCATCTTTCTTTTCGGGGATGTCCGTAATGGCGCATTCGGTGGTGAGCAAGAGACTCGCAATCGACGCCGCATTCTGTAACGCCGAACGGGTTACTTTTGCCGGGTCAATGATACCGGCTTTCAGCATATCAACCCATTCCATCTTGGCGGCGTCAAAACCGATGCCCTTCTTTTCGTTCTTTGCCTTTTCAGAGATGACTGCGCCGTCAAGACCGGCGTTTTCGGCGATTTGGCGGATTGGCTCTTCTAGGGCGCGTTTTACAATTTTAAAGCCGACTCTTTCATCATCGGTAAGATTGGTAGTGTCTGACTTGTCAAGTGCGAGGCTCGCCTGAATCAACGCGATAGCGCCGCCGGGGACAATGCCTTCGTCAATAGCGGCGCGAGTAGCGGACAGGGCGTCTTCAACGCGGTGTTTTTTCTCTTTAAGCTCGACTTCTGTTGCCGCGCCTACATTAATGACTGCTACGCCGCCCGCAAGTTTCGCAAGGCGTTCTTGCAATTTTTCGCGGTCGTAGTCGCTTGTGGTATCTTCAATTTGCGCTTTAATCTGCGCGATTCTGTCCTGAATGTCTTTTTGTTTGCCTGAGCCGTTAATAATAGTGGTATTGTCCTTATCGACTTTTACGGTTTTTGCTTTGCCTAATTGTGAAATATCTGTGTTCTCAAGTTTGAGGCCTAATTCTTCGGAAATTACTTCGCCGCCTGTAAGAATGGCGATGTCTTCCAGCATGGCTTTTCTGCGGTCGCCGAAACCGGGGGCTTTTACCGCGCAGGTGCGTAATGTGCCGCGCAGACTGTTCACGACCAAAGTTGAAAGGGCTTCGCCGTCACAGTCTTCGGCGATGATGAGCAGGGGCTTGCCGCTTTGGGCGACTTTTTCCAACAAGGGAAGCATATCCTTCATGCTTGAAACTTTTTTGTCGTGGATAAGAATATAAA
>NZ_BDHE01000093.1:0-1498 GCF_054786175.1 Treponema sp. R8-4-B8 | reverse complement strand
CGGCAGAGTTGTGAAAACTACGATGTGGACAACATTGACAAGGCCATGTCCGAACTGGAAAGCTCAGATTACGAAGAAGGCGCCGATTTGGTAACATGGCTGAGGCAAAAAATAGACATATCGAAAATGGGCGAAGCTGCGGAGCGGCTTTCTGAAGAATTATCTAAGCCTGACCAAAGCGGTTAGGCAAACATAGGAAAGAATTGAACAAATGACCGATGAACGGAAAAAAATTATTATTGTAGACGACAGTCTTGAAGACCTTACCGTGCTCAAGACTATCTTAAAAGACATATACATGGTATATCCATGCCCTTCAGCGGCAGCGATGTTTAATTTATTGGAACATATTCAGCCGGATTTAATCCTGCTGGATATTGAAATGCCTGAAATGAACGGATATGAAGCGGCAAAAAAATTGAAAAGCGTTGATGAATACTATGATATACCCATTATATTCCTGACCGCCATGAGCGATGATCAAAGTGAAATTAAGGGCTTAAAACTGGGAGCGGTTGATTATATCCGCAAACCTTTTATCATGCCGCTGTTGCTCAAACGGATAAGCATGCATATATCCCTAATGGAACAACATAAAATGATTCTTGATAGAAACAGAGAAATTGAGAATTTGCTTGAATTAAAAATACAAGAAGCCAGACTGCGCGAAAAGGCGGAACTGGAGGCGGAGGACGCGTCCCGCGCCAAGAGCGAATTTCTTTCCCACATGAGCCATGAAATACGTTCTCCGTTAAACGCCGTCATAGGCACGATAAACATCGCGAGGGAAACGGACGACATTCAGACTTTAAAACGTTACCTTGAGAAGGCTAATGACACGTCAAGGCATTTACTGAAGGTAATCAACAATATTCTTGACATGTCCAAAATTGAAGCGAATAAATTTGAACTTTTACACGGTAATTTTAATTTTAAAAATATGCTGTCAAAAATTATTGACTTAACAAAAGCCCGCGCCGAGAAAAAACAAATGCATATTACCGTTAATGTGAATGAAAATGTTCCGCCGTTCATCATCAATGACGAACAAAGATTATCGCAGGTCATTACAAATCTGATAACCAATGCGATAAAATTCTCGTCCGAAAACGAAAAGATCGAATTAAGCGCGGAAAAATTGGAAGAGCGTGACGGCGAAATAATCCTTAAGATAGAAGTTGCCGACAACGGCATAGGAATTTCACCGGAGCGGCAAGAAGAACTTTTCACGCCTTACAAGCATACAGACGGCGGGGTTTCCAAAAAAACCAGCGGCACGGGACTTGGACTTGCCGTTTCCAAACGGATTGTAGAACTCATGCAGGGAAAAATATGGATTGAATCGGAACTTGACAAGGGGTCAAAATTTATATTTACAATAAAAGCGAAAGAAGGAACCGGCAGCGCGGACATGGTTAGCGGTTCAGATGAAACCATTATTGATTTTAAGGAATATTCAATATTGGTCGCTGAAGACGTTGAAATCAACAGGGAAATT
>NZ_BDHE01000092.1:0-1535 GCF_054786175.1 Treponema sp. R8-4-B8 | reverse complement strand
TTCCTCACTGGTATAATGCTCACCTAACGCACGCCGGCTTTCTTTATCATTTACGCTCTGGAACATAGCCCCGAAGATTTCAGGTTTTATCTTTGACCAGTCCAGAGTACAACATTTTAGTAATGTCTTTCGCATTATCGAATTAAAAGCGGCGGTTTCCAGCCTTTCCTCAAACAGATTGCCGTCTATGTATGGAAATTTATTCAGCGTTTCATCAATGTTTTTTAAGCGTTTTTCTAACGGCTTGTTTAGCACGTCAAATATTTGCCCTAAATGAAGCGCTAAATCGCTGCCGTCCTCATTTGTTCTTTCTTTGATGTACCTAAAAAACACTTTTTTTTCTTCAAAAATGCCTGAGTCATCGGCAAATAAACAGAAAAGAAGACGGACAAGGTACATTTCAAGCTGATGCCCTGAATAATGGCTTTCTTTGAGAGCGTCGTGTAGTTCGCCCATATGTTCGGCAGCTTCAATATCAACGGGATTTACCGCATGGAATTTGTATTGCCTAATAAATCCCCCTGACCGCTAATTTTTACTCTATGTTCAAAATTGGCGACTTGTCTTCTTGAAACGCCGAAAATATTAAGAAAGTCAGTTTGAAAATCCTGCGCGTCCGCTTCTTCTCGTGTTTTTGAAGCTTTGTCTTTCCATTCGTTTACGAAGTTAGAGGCTCTTAATCTGATTTCGTTCCATGACAGGGGCATAATAGGATATTATAGCTTTTATAAATGGATTATGGGAAGACCGTATCTTAACACAATCTGCATTGTTAGTATATAATCTAAATAAGAACAACAAGTAATGAATAAAGAAAACGTAAAAAACACTATTCTTGAAAGATTACCAAAAATTGAAGAAGAACATTCTGTTAAAATTTTATACGCCATAGAATCTGGTTCAAGGGCATGGGGGTTTGAATCTACTGACAGTGATTATGATATTCGATTTATATATGTGCATAAAAAAGATTGGTATTTAAATATTCTTCCAAAACGCGATGTTATTGAATATCCGATAGTTGATGAATTTGATTATTCCGGTTGGGATTTAAGAAAAGCCTTATTTTTGTTAAACAAATCTAATCCTGTTTTATTTGAATGGCTTAAATCCCCTATTGTTTATTATAAAGATTATTATTTCTACAACATTATGGAAGAATTGTCCAAGCCTTATTTTTCGCCAATATCATCAATATATCACTATTTACATATGGCAAACAGAAACTACCGGCAGTACTTGCAGGCTGATGAAGTAAAAATTAAAAAATACTTTTATGTTTTAAGGCCTATTTTAGCTTGTATGTGGATAGAAAATTTTAAAGAATCGCCGCCTCTGGAATTTGAAAAATTATTAAGCCAGATACTTGATAAAGACTTACTGGAAATAATCAATGAGCTATTGATTAAGAAAAAGTCGGGTATAGAATTAGGCATAGAGCCAAAAATACCGGCTCTCAATATTTTTATAGAAAAAACATTAATACGTTTTGAAGACAATAAAAGCTGGACAGTTGAGCAAATTAATCCATATCT
>NZ_BDHE01000091.1:0-1546 GCF_054786175.1 Treponema sp. R8-4-B8 | reverse complement strand
TCCACATCGTAGTTTTCACAACTCTGCCGCAGTCGCGCAAGAAGCTCCTTGTCAGGAGCTTTCAAGCGGGGCTTTTTCTCGCTGCCGGCGTCATGCTCTTGTAGCCATGCTTTTACATTGGCGACAATGGCTTCCGTATCTTTAATGAGTTTGTCATTTCTAGCCAAAACGCCTTTCAAGTCGCCTGCCCTGGACATTGTTTCCAGTTTCAGAGCTGCTTCCCGTATGGTTTCCGCGCCTATGCCGGCGCTTGTGCCTTTTAACCCGTGTATGTTAATAACGTAACTGGATAAGTTCTCATCTGTGACATTCCGCAGTTTGTCTAAAAGTCCCGGCGTGTTGGTAACATAAGAGCGCAGAAGGGGAATATAAACCTTTGTGTCACCAACATACAGGTTAAGCCCTTTTTTCGTATCTACTCCCGGTATCTCTATTACCATATCATTAGAAGAAGCGCCGTCTGAGGAAGACTCATCAGAAACCGGAACTTCTTCACGGTTGGGGTCGCGCACCCATTTTCTGATAATGGAATCCATTTCCATTACGTCGATGGGTTTGGTTATAAACGCCTGAAAGCCATGCTCGTAGAACATCTTATCCGTTCCATGTATGGCGTTGGCGGTTAGGGCGATTACTGTTATTTTTTGCGCGTATTCGGTGCCTAACGCGCGAATCTTGTCCACCGTTTCTATGCCGTCCATTCCAGGCATCATGTGATCCATAAATATGGCGTTATAGACCGGAGTCCCCGCGCGTATCCGCTCAACAGCATCATGCCCGTTGTCTAAACAGTCAACTTGCATTTTGTAACCGTGCAAGATGCCAGCCGCTACGTCCAAATTGGTCTGCATATCATCTACCACCAGCACCTTCGCGTAACTCAGATTGAGCCTTATAAATCTTTTGGTAACAATACGTTTGTCTTCGGCATAGCAGAAGTTGCGAAGTTTGCTCGCGATATCTTCTCCCAGAGGCATATCGTTTACATAACCTTGCCTGAAACGCAGACGGAACGTGGAGCCTTTGCCGTACTCGCTTTCCACTTTAATATTCCCGTCCATCATCTCTACAAGCCTCTTGGTAATGGCAAGTCCCAGTCCGGTTCCCTCAATGCTCCGGTTGGCTTTTGTATCAACCTGATTGTAATCCGAGAAAAGTTTGTTTATATCCTCTTCGCGTATGCCGATGCCGGTATCTTTTACGGCGGCATCCACCCATATAGAATCGCCCTCCCGCGTACACTGTATGCTGAGTTCAATGCTTCCCTGCCGCGTGTATTTGACGGCGTTTGTAAGCATGTTGGTTAATATTTGTTTTACCCGCAGATCGTCGCCGTGAAGATTGGCAGGCAGATTTTCTCTGACATCCAGATAGAATTTTATGGGTTTTTCACCAAGGCGCGTAATAACAAGCGTAATAATATCATTCAACATGCTGGGCATGTAATAATCAACAGGAGTTATTTCCAGTTTGCCCGACTCAATTTTGGAGAAGTCCAGAATATCGTTTACAATGCTTAACAGCGTAGTGCCGGCGTTGCTTATCT
>NZ_BDHE01000090.1:0-1618 GCF_054786175.1 Treponema sp. R8-4-B8 | reverse complement strand
CTGTAGGAAGAATTAATTTGTACTTAGACGCAAATAATTGGTCATTCTCTGATAATACGGAATACTTTGCTATAGTTTCATCTTTTTCCGCGCATAAAATAACTCCGATAGTAGGGTTATCATCTTCACCGCGTTTCAAATTATCGAACATCCTTACATACATATCCATTTGTCCGATGTCTTGATGAGTCAGTTTTTTAGTTTTCAAATCAATGACGACAAAACATTTTAGTAAATAATTGTAAAAAACAAGATCTATGTAGAAATGCGCTGTTTCTGTACTTATACGGAATTGCCTGCCAACGAAAGAAAAACCTTTACCAAACGTACCACTCAAGAAACGAGATAAATTTACAATTAGTTGCTCTCCGTAATTTGCCCGTTCTTTTCCCTGTTGTTCCTGTTCTACTATTCGTCTGCCAATATTCCAATATGTTTCCACCATTGTATAATTGAATAAAATCCCCCACCCACAAGCAGCCTAATAAAATCAAAATGTATACACTCACCACTATTCTGTGCAGTCAGGGCAGGCTGCGCGTGCTGTAAAAACATTTTTCGGGCGTTCCCCGCCGTAGAGACTTTGAAATAAAACAAAGAAAATTCAGAGAATAAAAGTTCGGCGACGTACCCTAGATAAAGCTTTCTACCTACCGCTATTTAGTCGCCGAAAGGCTCGTAGGCGGGCTCTTACGAAGTTTTTACAGCGCGCGCAGCCTGCCCTGACTGCACAGGAGAGCGATTAAATGTATACACTTGTTATCGTTAGTATTAGCCTGCGAATAATCATTCACTCAATAATCTTATCAATAATAATATTAACCTCTTCAATCAATATGCCAGTGTAACGCTCGATATTTTCAATAATATACTGCTGCATTTCATGGATATTGCCGCCAAGTTGGATGCCGTAGGGAATATCAATAGTAATAACAAGCCGGTATCCTATTTCTACGTCTTTTACGAGGATTTTTTTTATTTTGATGGCAGGGTTATATTCCTCAACGCAGAGAATGACCATCTGGCTTAGAGCGGATTGTGAAATAATTACTTTTCCGCGTTTTGAATATTCAGGACGCACTAAGGATTTTTCAAGCAGGGTAGGGACCGGCCCAAGTCCTGTGGGTAAACTCATTGGGTCTCCCTCGGGAGTGGCGCGGCGCTTAAGAATCCTTATGCCGTCAAAAAAAATGTTTGGATAACTTTTTTTTACTTCGATTGAGGGTAAGGGGATAACATGCTTACCTTCTATGCGCCTAGTTCTTACCGCTCTGTCAATTTCTTCCTGGGTGGCGATATCCTCAATTTTTATAATTTTAGACGGAGGGGGAAGCTGAAGGCGCGAGGCGATTTTATAAACCATTTTTTCAGAAGTTCCAAGAATTAAAATACGCTTGTATTTTTCACTTTGCAATTTGCGCGCGACTTCGTCCCTGTGCGACTTTTCGTCAAAAAGGGCGACTTTAACAGCGGCAAGGAAAGTATGTTCTTTTTTTGCAGAATGGCCGGCAAGGATACGGTTGTCACGTACCAAGAGGCCGTCGTCTATTAAATAGTCTAGTCTGTATTTTTGCGCGACAAGCTTTGCGTGAAAAGGGATGCCGGTCCTCTGGCGCCA
>NZ_BDHE01000089.1:0-1613 GCF_054786175.1 Treponema sp. R8-4-B8 | reverse complement strand
TTGCTTTCGGATTGTAAGCGTTTCAGCGCCTCCATCCCGTCCATCTCCAGCATCTCTATATCAAGAAGAATTAAATCGGGAATGATTTTATCAAGGAACGCGAACATTTTTATAGCGGACGGCATTGTCATTACGCGGTAATAATCTTCCAATACCGCTTCCGCCATAGATAAATTAGTATCACTGTCATCAACAACAAATATTGTTTTCATTTAATATTCCAGAACTCCCTTTCATCACATCGAAATGATCCATGTCGAAATATTTTCATATTATTAATTTATCGTAATTTAATAAAAACATCAACCAAATTCGCAATTATAATGGAAAAAATGGCATAATAATTAAAATTAGTTATATTTTTATCCATATAGAGATATTGGCAATTTTTAATAAAGTATGTTAAAAATGATATATGCCAATTAAGATACCAAAAGAGCTGCCGGCATACGATGCCCTTTCCCGCGAGCATATTTTTGTAATGACGGAAGCCCGCGCTGAATCTCAGGATATAAGGCCGTTAAGGGTCGGAATTATCAATTTAATGCCGACTACAATTGACACGGAGATTCAACTTTTAAGGCTGTTAGGCAACAGCCCGCTTCAGGTTGACATAACTTTTCTTAACATGGGCAGTCATACGTCAAAGAACGCGCCGCCCGGCCATTTGGAAAAATTTTACATAAGCTCCGAAGAAATTGTCTGCATGAGGGCGCGTTTTGACGGGCTTATAATCACGGGCGCTCCCGTGGAAACTTTGCCTTTTGAGGAAGTTGATTATTGGGACGAGCTTGTAAAGATAGTTGAATATTCGCAGAAAAATGTTTTTTCCTGCCTGCACATCTGCTGGGGCGCCCAAGCCGGCCTATACTGCAAATACGGCATTCCAAAACATCCGCTTGAAAAAAAATTATTCGGTATTTTTCCCAATACCGTGATAGACCAGCACAATTTGTTATTCCGCGGCTTCGACGATGAATTTCTCGCCCCCCAATCAAGGCACACCGCGTGCGACCGTAACAAGATAGCGACAAATAATAGCCTGACAATTCAATCCGAGTCTGCACAAACGGGCGTGTTCATCGTTACCGCCAGAGGAGGCAGGGAGATTTATGTAACAGGCCATCTTGAATACGATCCGTTGACGCTTGACCGCGAATACAAACGCGACGTTTCAAAAGGTCTGCCAATTGAAATACCAAAAAATTATTATCCCGACGATGATCCGTCAAAGACGCCCATTGTCCGTTGGCGCGCCCACGCAAATCTTTTTTTTGACAATTGGCTGAATTATGTATATCAGGAAACTCCCTATAATTTGGATGAATTGACTTAGAATTTTTTCCGAAAAACCTCACACGAAGAGCACAAAGGTACAAAGATCACAAAGGGGGATTAAAGGTTTTTGTCCGAAGGCTAAGCGTGGGCTTTACGATATGATAACGGACAAAAACCCCTGATTCTTCTTTGTGATCTTCTCTTCCTTAGTGTTCTTTGTGAGAAATTTTCTTGATAAAATTTATGTATTGACAAATGTTGTTTTTTTAGTTTATTATATTATATCTTAATAAAAGGAGTTTCATAAATGACAAAAATGTTAATAGTTTTTCTTA
>NZ_BDHE01000088.1:0-1636 GCF_054786175.1 Treponema sp. R8-4-B8 | reverse complement strand
CAGAAGTCTTGCCAAAAAATATCTTGGCACCGATGATCCCAAAACAGTACAGGCCTACAAGTATCTTGCGCGCGTATTGAGAATGTGATTAAAAAAAATAATACTAACAATAAAAATCGTCTATTCATCAACATTTCCCTCATTGTAATGCGATAAGAAATCTTTCTTATACTGTAAAAACGTTCCTTCCTTAATAGCGTTACGGCTGTTTTTAATAAGTTCATTAATAAAGTACAGGTTGTGATAACTTGCCAACATGGAATAGAGTATCTCCCCGGTTTTAAAAAGATGGCGCAGGTAGGCGCGGGAGTACCCTTGGCAAACTTTACAGCCGCACTCTTTATCTATCGGCGAAAAATCAGCCGTATTTTCGGCCTTTTTTAAGGGAAACGCGCCTTTGTGGGTATATACGCGGCCATTTCGCGCCTCGCGGGTGAATAAAACGCAGTCAAACATGTCAATTCCCTGCTCTATCGCGTTTAAAATGTATTCTGGCGTCCCTATTCCCATTACATAGCGGGGCTTTTCTTCGGGCAAAAATGCGGCGGTATAGGCTAACATTTCGTAAAATAAATCTGAAGGCTCCCCGACCGACAGGCCGCCTATGGCTATGCCGGGGGTAAGGGAATCGGCGCAGACTTCAGCGCTTTTTTTTCGCATATCTTTAAAAAAATTTCCCTGTACAATGCTGAATAAACTTCCCTGATATTTTCCGTCAGCGGTAACTTCTTCCCATTTGCTTTTTGCCCTAGTAAGCCATTCAGTTGTAATCGTAAGGGCCTTCTCGGCTTCCTTCCTGCTTGCGCCATAGTGAGAACAGTAATCCAACTGCATCTGTATATCGCTGCCAAGAATCGCTTGAATTGTTACGGCTTTCTCGGGGCTGATAAAATGTTTAGAGCCGTCAATGTGGGATTGAAACCACGCGCCTTCCGGCTTGATTTTTCGCAAAGCGGAGAGGGAAAAAATCTGGAAGCCGCCTGAGTCTGTTAAAATATTTCTGTCCCAGTTAATAAATTGATGAAGCCCTCCGGCCTTTTGTATAACTTCTTCCCCCGGCCTTAAAAATAAATGATACGTATTTGAAAGAATTAAATCATAACCTATTTCTTTTAAGTCGTCCGACGTTAACGCCTTTACGGTCCCATTAGTCCCCACAGGCATAAATACGGGAGTAATAACATCGCCGTGGGGAAGATGCAATATTCCCGTCCTGGCGGCGCAAGAGCCATCGCGGGACGTTATGCTAAAACGCATCAAGTTTTCGCGCTCCGTAAAAGAAGCACTCCTAATACAATAAAAATTAAAACCGGAAACCACGCTCCTACAAACGGATGAATGATGTTAAGCCCAGCCATCGTCATGCTCAACATTTCCGTAATATAGTAGACTACGGCGACGGACAGGCTTGTAAAAAGGCTCATCAATAAAATATTTTTTCTAAACCTGCCGCCCATGGAGATTGAGAGTATCATTACAATTAGGGAGGTGGCGGCAAACGAATAACGGTGATAATAATTCGCCTGCGTGTGCTGGTACGGAAGCCCAGCGGAGCGCAGATCCTTTACCAGAAGACCGGCGTTTTTTGCGGATAATTCTTCCACATTAACGGCTTTTCTTCTAAAAATGTCGGGAT
>NZ_BDHE01000087.1:0-1662 GCF_054786175.1 Treponema sp. R8-4-B8 | reverse complement strand
TCGATAAAAAACGCCTTGCAGTGGCCGATATACAGCCAGCCAGTGGGTTCCGGCGGAAAGCGCGTAAGCACATAAGTGTACTTTCCCGCGGCTAAATCTTCTTTAATAAATTCGCTGATAAAATCCGTGCGGCAGTCATCGCTGTTTTGCGGTTCAGTTTCAGTCCCTGTTGAATCAGTCATAACGCATCCCTTTAAATTAAAAATTTGTCAGATAACAAAGTCCTAAAAGCAAAATTGCCCATAACACTTTATCATTGCTGTCGATATTTTGAGTTTTTATGTCTCTTAACAACTCAAGCTTGCTTCCGTAATACCAAAAAAGCCCCATCTGCACGTCAATGCGAAAAGTATACTCGGCAAAGTCTTCTTTTTCGCTCTGAGCGCCAAAAAACAGATAGGCTAATTCATCAAGAATTACGCTAAATTCATCTATGGCTTTTATATAATCCGTCTGCTCAACCGTGGACATAAATAACGGAATGTCATCCTGCAATTTTCCCTTGCGGTCTTCATCGGATTTTTCCACCCATGTTTTTTTAATCAACAGAGCCAGATTATTTTGAAACTGATCAAGAAAAGTCCGCAACTCCCCGCTGTTTTTTTCGAGCGCGAGCAAACGCTGGTATTCAATGCCGATGCCAAGCGATTTGGCAAATTCACAAGCGGCTTTTACATCAGGTTTATGCCCCCTAGAAAACCCGTCCTTGAAAAACAGACGTTCAGCCGCTCTGCGGTATTCGCCGGGGATTGAATGATTAGCAGCCATATTACCTCGATACATAACTCAATTTGATAACTTATGTCAATTTTAGTCAAGGATGTTAAGATATGTTTTTACAGCCTTCACGGTAGAAGGAAAAGCGAACTGGGAGAAATCAATTTCTCTAGGTTTCAAAAATCGTATCTCCGAAATTTCGGCTTTTTCCCGAAGCAAGTCTTCCGTCTTAAGACCCGGCGCTCGGACTGAAAAATACATATCACACGTATTGTAATTTATGCCTTTATAACAGTAAACATTTGGAAAAGACGCAAATAATTTAAAGACATCCGATAACCTTGCGCCCTCGGGAATATGCGGCGTCCAATTAATTTCCTCCTGCAATTCGCGGTAAACGCCGTCAAGGACTCCCTCGCCCGGATCGACAAAGCCGCCGGGAAGATCGAGTTTACCGATACCCGGCTCTTTGCCCCGGACAAGAAATATGATCCTGTCCGATTCATTGCATGGCAAATTGCTAGACGGCTGCCCCGTCTCCGCAGGATTGTCATTCCCCGGCACAACGATAATACAGCCTGTAGCCGCGGCGACATTGTGATAATAAGTAAATCCGCAATCGGGACAACGGAAAGACTTTCCCTTTACAAAAGCGATTTTTTTTGAGGCGCATGACGGGCAAAAATTAAACATAGTCTATAGTACTAAAAATACGGGACTTTTCAAAGTCCCCCGCGATTAATATAATTAAGTCATGAAAACAGAGTGCTCATTAAAGGTAAGATCATACGAGTGCGACAGTTACAATCATGTAAATAACGCCAATTATCTGAATTATCTGGAATATGCCCGTTGGGAATTTTTAAAAGACATTGGTTTTGACTATGAAAAGGCATTTAAATCCGGTTATGGTACTTATATTACGCGGATAGAAATCAATTACAA
>NZ_BDHE01000086.1:0-1695 GCF_054786175.1 Treponema sp. R8-4-B8 | reverse complement strand
TGTCTGACGGCAAAAAAAGAGGAATTTCTTCCAATAATCTCCGTCATGAATAAGGCGAGACGTAATGACGTTCTTGAGTACCTTGCCGGGCTGCAAAAAAGAGGGCATCAGCAATATCTGGTAAACAAGATGCAATCGCTTCTTACGGAAGAGGAGCGCTTATACATTACAGAGCATCCGCGAATCCCCGTAGCCGCCGAGTTTAACAATTACCCGATTAGTTTTTACGACACCCGCGCAAATAAATGGGAGGGAATTTTCTTTGACGCGCTGGATGAAATCACAAATCTTATTACCGGGCTTGTATTTGACCCCATCAACAGCCCCAGTACGCAAACGTATGAATTAAACGCCATGCTTGAAAACGGCGACGCTATGATACTGTCAGAACTGTTCCGGGCAAAAGAGAATGAAGGCCATTTTCTTTGGGCGGAAACTCCGATTTTAACTGACAATTACGCGTTTATAACCAAATCTGATTTTCACAACATTGATATAGGCGAAGTTTATTTTTTACGCGTCGCCCTCCGAAAAAAAAGCCATTATGCGGATTTGTTTAAACAAATGTTTCCCGACCACAGGAATTATACCGAATATGAAACTCAGGAAGAAGTTTGGGACGCGTTAAGAAGCGGCGAAGCAGACACAATTTTCGCAAGCAGGCGCAGACTGATTATTTATACCAACTACAGGGAAGAAGCGGGCTTTAAACTTAATTTATTATTCGATCATGAATTTTACTCAACACTCGGTTTTAACAAGGATGCAGCCGTTCTAAAGTCAATTGTCGATAAAGCCATTAGCCTTATCAATATAAATAATATTTCAAACCAGTGGATGAACAGAACTTATGATTACAGGGTTAAGTCGGTAGCCGCCCAACGATCATGGCTTATAGGAATGTCAATTATGATTTTCTTCATGCTTTCCCTAGTGTCAATTCTTTTTATAAGAAGCAGAAACGCCGGCAGACAGTTGGAAAGCATGGTAAAAGAACGGACATTCGATCTTTCATTCGAGACCTCCAAACTTAGAGCGGTAATAAATTCAATTCCCGACGCCCTGTTTTGCAAGGATAAAAATTTCAGATATGTGCAATGTAACAAGTCCTATGAAGAATTAATAGGCAGACGTGAAGCGGATATTCTGGGCATGACTAACAAAGACGGCGGATGGTTCTCTTCCAGTGATACGGATAGGATTAATAATACAGAACAAACTGTAATGGATGAAGAACGGACAATTAGTTATGAGCAAAAAATCGCCTCGCCTTCAAACGGAAAATTATGTTTTTTTGAAACGGTTAAATCTCCGATTATACAAGATGGCATTGTTACGGGGTTAATTACTATTATGCGCGATATTAGCCAGCGCAAGGCTCTGGAAAGGGAAATAGCGTTCCAGACCACATTGCTAAAAACAATGATAGATTCCCTTCCCGACGCGGTATTCTGCAAGGATTTGGATTTTAAATATACATTGTGCAACAATTACATGGCGGATATGTTCGGCAAAAACGCGGATGACGTGCTTGGAAAAAATGATCAATATGTTTTGGATTGCTCCGAAAAAGAGGCGGAGATTATTAATGAAGTTGATAACAGGTTTATAAAAGAAGAACGGCGGATAGCGGTTGAGGAATGGCTGTATTGCGCCGACGGCGTTAAGCGTCTTTTTGAAACGGTAAAATCGCCG
>NZ_BDHE01000085.1:0-1702 GCF_054786175.1 Treponema sp. R8-4-B8 | reverse complement strand
ATAAAGAGCGTTGCCCTCGCCTGTGATATAAATTTCCGGAACTTTATCTCCATCGCTGTCAAAGAACGTTATATAACCTTCTTCTTTTACTGAAAAACCGGGAATACTTTGATACAGAATTTCGCCTTCCAAGCTTATCCTGAAAAATGTTCCGTTAGACGAAACAAGCCACATATATTCTCCGTCAAAGACAGGCTGTTGGTAAAAAACTCCGTCAAGCGCGACAGGGAACGGCGGAACAAGAACCGCGTCTTCATCATAAACCAAGAACTGTCCCGATTGATTCACAAAGGCGGCATAAATTTTATTGTTATGTGCAAATAACAGCGGCGATCCAAAACCAATTCCGACGCTGCCGCCTTCTTCACTGTCATTTTCTATAGCTATGGGAGCAGGCCAATTTGGGAGCGTTCTTCCTTCATCGTCAAGCAGCCATATTTCGCCAAAGAAACTTTTTGGATAAACTGCCGCATACACGCTGTTTTTTTTGCCGCCTGTTGAAACGGAAAGGAAGGACGGCGGGGAACGGAGAGCGGCAATAAATGAAGTTTCCCAAACGCTTTGCTTGCCGTTTGCGTCAACCGTATAAACTTTGCCGTCTTCATCGCAAAGGTAAAGCTTTCCCATAAACGCGGCGGGAGCGGAGGAAAGCTGAAGTCCCGTAAGTATCGGAAAGCCTTGAACAATTTCCATATTGCCGTCTACAAGCGTTACGCGCCCACGATCTGTAACAACCCAGGCGAATACCGTTCCAGCCATATCTTTTACCGTAACATCGACGGCGGGTATAACCCAATGATTACCCTGACCGGTAAGTTCGCTGGTACTGTTATCCGCGATTTTTAACGAGACGGCGGTATTGCCCGAAGAATAGAACACCCTGCTTTCTTCCCCCTTGCCCGCCCCGTAAATACGGTTAGAAGGCTTCCCGCCGGCGTCTAGCGGATAACCGCTTACAAGGGTTATGCCGCCGCCTGAACCGGGAACAAGCGACAGGGAAATTTCAACAAGCCCTTTATTAAAGCTCAGGCGGGCAAGCCCTTGGCGATATAGGGATAAAAAGCCGCTAAGGGCGGTGTTATTACGCAGAAAAAAAGGCACTGAAAGATCCAGCGAGTAATACAAACTAAAAGAGCTCGCGACGGTTTTTCCCCCCGCAATATCGCGCCAGATGGCGGTTTTTGGCAGCACATCGTTTCTTTGCATGGCGCGTAACGCGGCAAGAAGCGCCTCCGCGGATTCGCTTACAAGGAAATAATCTTTGTAAATTGTATAATAAGGGGAAGGTATAAAAATATTCCAGCGCCTTAAAAGAGACTGAAGAAATTCGGGAACCTCAATACGCGGAATACGGACCCCGTCAAGGTTTAACTTGACATTTTCGTTAAGCGCGGCAGATTTAAAAGCGCGGTCAAATATTCCTTGCCGCTTTTTCTCATCGGCAATTTGAATCATATAAATAGGGTGAGGCCGCCCCTCCAAGCCGAAAGCGGCAAATTCATTTCCCGACCATGAAAAAAGAAGATCGTTCAGCGATAAACCTAAAAGTAATTTGGAAGAATTATCCGCTGACATTCGCCTTAGCATACCTAATCCTACCCGTTTGCTTGACGGGATTCTAACCCATGAATCTCTTGATGAAATTTCCAATGTGCCGGTCTTGGCTAAAGCCGCCTCCGCGTCGATAGCATTGAAAGATAAT
>NZ_BDHE01000084.1:0-1726 GCF_054786175.1 Treponema sp. R8-4-B8 | reverse complement strand
GACTGCCGTTAAGCATTTCCTCAGAACCGCTTTTTACCTGGCGGGTAAGGTCATTCAAGCCGCCGACGCTTTGCAGTACTTGTTTGCTTCCTTCTCCTTGCTCTTCCATTGCGTTGCGGATATTCCCTTCCTGATCCGCCACAGTCTTTATGCCTGAATCAATCGCCTCGAATCTCTTAAGCACGTTATCGGTGGAAGCTGTAATTTTTTTGATTGATTCCGCTATCTTTTTCAATACAGTGCCAATAGTTTTGGACTGATCGCTTGAACTTTCAGCAAGTTTGCGGATTTCATCAGCGACTACGGCAAAACCTTTTCCCGCTTCTCCGGCGTGCGCGGCTTCTATTGCGGCGTTCATCGAAAGCAAATTGGTCTGGCTTGCGATATTTTCCATTACCGCGTTAATTTCCAAAAGCCCTTCGGACTCGCGGGATATTTCCTGAATGTCCGTTGCAACTTCCTGCAAACCTGACCGTCCTACTTCGGATGCCTCTATTAGTGTCTTAACATTGTCGGCATTGTTGACCAGCGTGTTGGTCACTGAACCGATATTGGCTACCATTTCTTCAATGGCGGATGAAGCTTGGGAAACATTGCGGCTCTGGTTATCAACATGGCCGTTGAGTTTATTGATGTTGGTAATAACCTGTTCCATAGTCGCGTTGGTTTCGGTTACGCTTGCGCTCTGGTTTATTACCCTGCCCTTGACGCTCTGAATGTTGGCGGTTATTTGGTTTACTGCCGCGGCGGTCTCGGTCATGTTGCTGGAAAGGGCATTGCCAATATCGGACAGCATTCCTGCCTCATTCTTGATGGTTCCAACCATGTTTTTAATTTTATCCAATGTCGAGTTAAAGTCACGGGCAAGATCGCCTATCTCGTCTTTTGTATGGACATTGATGTCCCGCGTCAGATCGCCCTTGGCTACATTTTGAAGAACACTGGCTACCGTGGTGATTGGCTTTAATATCCCGTTTAAAATAAAATACATTATAGCCGCCGCCGCTAAGATCGCTATTGCCGCCATAATAATGGTAAATCTGGTCATTGCGTTAACGTCTTTCATAATGTAACTGTCCGCCGACCCCATCATTATTGTCCACGTAACGCCGGAATTGCCTATTTCAAAAGGCAGCATAAACATGTGCAGGTTCTCTTTTAAAAGAGGCGCCCAGTTTTTACAATAAAATTCTTTTCCCTGAAGAACCGCCTGATTTGCCTGATCTCTAAGCTGGCCGCTTCCGTATTGCAAATCCGCTTCCATCAGAGTCTTTCCTATTCTTTCCGGCATGAAACTCGCCAAAATATTTCCGTTATTGGTATAAATGGAAATAGCCCAAATTTCTTCAAAAGCTTTAAGGGCGTTTTCCAATACAGCCTGCATCGGCGCAATGTCTATAAGGCAGGTAATATTCCCGACTGTTTCATTAGTCCGCTTATTTATTATTGGGACTCCCAACCTTAAAATAAAGGTGTCTTTTCCTACCACCTTAAAAGGCGTGATATTTTCAACCCTGTCTTTTTTATTGTCTGGGCCGTTCAACCATGCCGTAACTTGATCAACAACCAGGTTTGGCGTTACCACTATCTCTCCGGTATCCCTGCCCCATGTCATCGCGTACTGCCCCGTGGCCGTTGATCCCGGGCGGCCTATATAACGGCTGTCCATGCCGTCAAGGGCGTTTGGTTTCCAGATGGAAAATATACGGACAAAATTGGTATAGTC
>NZ_BDHE01000083.1:0-1744 GCF_054786175.1 Treponema sp. R8-4-B8 | reverse complement strand
ATCCTCATGTATAGCGTATCCGTTTTTAAACAAAACAATTGATTTTCTTAAAGACAGAACCCCTACTTCAATTCAGGCGGCTTGCCAGAAAATTGGCGTAACGCACATGGTGTCCGTTCCATTACTCATAAACAATCTTAAAAACGGAGTATTACGGAAAATACGCAACGAAGAGCCAAAAAAAGAAAAACTTTTAAATATGCTTATAAAGATAAGTCTTTTTATTCAAAAAATCGCGCCAAAAACGGGAGATTTTTTTGTAAGGAAACATATTACGAAATCAGTTATTAAAAAACTGTTTGGCGACACGTTTGCCTGGATTTGCGTAGGCGGGACGCATGTTCCTTCCGATTCGCTAAAATTTATTAATGGCCTTGGCCACATCGCGACTATTGGCTATGGAATGACCGAATGCGGCATCATCGCGTTTGAGCCGGGAACTGTTTTCAGGAAACGGATTGACGGCACGACAGGGCCTCTCATGCACGGCTTTATCGGTAAAATTGTAAACACTGACGGCAATGAGACGGATACTGGGGAGCTTCTTCTTAAAGGAACGTCAATGCACTCGGGAAAAATGCAAAATGGCGAAATGATCTCTTCCGATGTTGATGAAGACGGATGGCTTCATACCGGAGATATTGCGCGTTTTGTAAATGGCTCTCTTGTTATTGAAGGCCGTTTAAAAGAAGTAATATTGAACGAATCGGGAGAAAATATTTATCCCGACGAGCTTGAAGATTATTTTGACGATCTTTCAAACCTTGTAAAAAGATATTGCGTACTGGGGATAAATAGCAATGGCAATGAAAAGATAGCCATTGTTGCCGAAGTGAATGACGGCGCCGACAATGAAAAATGTTTTGATGAAATTTCACGTATTATAAATTCTGTTAACGGTCAGCTTCCCTTCCTGAAAAGGATAAAATTAATTTTTGCGGCAAAAGAGCCAATGCCTCTCGCAAACGGAATGAAAGTGCGCCGTCAAAAACTAAAGGAAATGATCGAGAATAATAAATTTCCGGTAACGGAAATTCAAATGAACATAAGTTCATCGCCTACAATCGCCGCGAATAAAATAGAGAAAAATGAAGGCGGTAAAAACTCAGGACGCGAAAAATCGGAATTGGACGGTAATTTTGAAAACATAAAAGAACAGGTAATACAATGTTTTGCCGAAGTCCTGGATACGACGACTGACAAAATTGGCGATGACATGCGCTTTGTTGAAGACCTCGGAGGGGACAGCCTTGACAGTCTTGAATTGCTGGCAATGGCGGAAGCGCGGTTCGGCATGATGATTGAAGAATCGGATTATTTAAAATGCAGAACAGTTAATGACGTAAGCCGCCTAATATATGAAAAAATTACAGGGTCGTTACCAGGACAAGAATCACACGGCGGAGCGCGGATTGTCCATGCGGATAAAGCGGCCGCGCGTCATGCTGAGAATGTAATCCCTATAACAAAATTTGTTGATTCGCCTGAGTATAAATCTTTTGAAGCGCGGCTTGATTCATTGAAAAAATCAAAAAATCCGTATTATATTCCCCACGACAGCGCCCTTCGCGACACCTCTATTGTTATGGGCAAAGAAGTTATAAATTTCGGTTCTTACAACTATTTAGGCCTTAGCGGCCATCCGCAAGTGTCACAGGCGGCAATAGACGCTATTAACAAACTTGGCACGTCTGCCAGCGGAAGCCGCCTGCTTGCCGGAGAAAAGACGCTTCATCGGGAACTT
>NZ_BDHE01000082.1:0-1761 GCF_054786175.1 Treponema sp. R8-4-B8 | reverse complement strand
CTTACTAACATTACACTGTCTCACAGCATTACCTCCATTAACCCCGGCACATTCAGAAACAACCTTCTTACAAGCGTAACCATACCCAATAATATTACCTTTATCGGCGATAATGCTTTTTATTCCAACCCGATAACCAGCGTAACCATAGGCGCAAATGTTGAAATTAACAACGCCATACCGGGAAATTTTGCGAATTCCTATCAAAATAACGGCAAAACAGCCGGAATTTATACCAGACCCGACACTTTGAGCGAAATATGGACAAAACAATAGGGAAAAAAATAATTAAAAAAAACTCGATTTTGGTGTAAAAAAACTTTTTTTCATGGTTGTTATATACAGAAAAACGCTGCGTTGCGGCGTAAGAAAGGGTAATAGACCCTGTAAAGTAAATTGAAGGAGTACCACCATGAAGAAGTTAATTTTTGGATTTAGTTTAATCGTTATGTCAGCCGTTGTCGTAATGGCAAGCGGTAATATCGACAATAACGTGCAAAAGGCGGTAAACGGGCTTTCATCGGGCATAACAAAGCCCGTGAATGTAACTATCGGGGCAATTACGCTGACCGGAACAAAAGACATGACAAGTGGGCTGTCTGTCAATCTGTACAACAGGGTAAAATACCATGCTGAAAGAAACAAAATGTTTAATGTGGTCGATGTAAAACGTGGGGCAAAAGGACCCAACGACCCAAAAACAGGCATAATTTCTGGCACATATACCATAAACGGCAGTGTGGTTGAAATTTACCTTGAACTGGAGATAGACGGAAAAACCTACTCACAACGCTTTAACACTACTGTAGATGAACTTGAACTTATGGACATTGCAATATTGCCTGACAATTTCAATACCCAGAATGAAGCTCAGGAAGAAGATTATAATATCGCAATCATTACCGACACCATTGATACGGAATCGGAACATTCTTTTGAAACAGTTATATCCACGCCTGACATATACGATGTCCCGCAGGATATAGATATACAGGTTTGGTTTGATTCACAAATGGGCAGCAGGACATATCTGCACCGTGAACAGCTTAAAATTACCCTTATGGCTGATAAAGATTGTTACTTCAAGCTAATCCACATTGACTCTGACGGCAAGGTGAAGATGATTTATCCCAACAGTTCCGACAGAAACAACGAGCTAAAGGCGAATACTCCCCGGACTATTTTTGAAACCGCAAATTATATGTTTTACGGTCCCTACGGAGCGGAAACCATATTAATTGCCGCCTCAACGAAAAATTTTAAAAACATCGAACAGGATTATATAACCCCCTGGGTTCCGGCTACCGCTGAATCGGTAAAAAGCGCAGTCAGGGGCAAAGGCGGCGACCTTGAAGGAATACCGGCTTCTTTAAGCGAATACCGGTATACCATAACCATATTAAAGCCGCACGAGGAATACGAGTATTCAGTGCCTTCTAACATGGCGGAAAGCGTGCAAAACATGAAGAACGAAGTGTTACAGCAAGGGGGAACTTTTGAAGGCAATGAAACAAGCGGATTCTCGGTCGTGAACAACGTCCGCACGAGCTACCGCATACCGCGCGAAGCGCCGGACACAATTCAGGTGGCGTATTATTATCTTGATAATTTTTCCCTTGGAACAAACGCAAAAGGGCAGAAAAAACTGAACAGGCGGATAGAAAAGATAAGCGAGTTTTTGGAAAACATGGAAAAGAAAGAAGGGAAAAGAGGGAAAGAGACGAGGTCGAACGTGACCGACAATGAAAGCGCGCTTATTTA
>NZ_BDHE01000081.1:0-1813 GCF_054786175.1 Treponema sp. R8-4-B8 | reverse complement strand
TAACCATATCGCCTTTTTTAAGCCCTATTTGCGCGAATTTACGGCTCATGTTTATTATCTTTTGATCAAGAACCGGCCATTTTGTTCTCTTGCCAAAAAAAATAAGCGCGTCAGTATTAGAGTAATCTTTGTAACTTTTTTTGAATAACCCATACATGGAAAGGTCAGGATATTCAAGACTGACAGGCGTCGCGCCGTATTGGCTTAACCACGGTTGTTTTTCATACATAATTTATTCCCTCATTTTTTTACAATTCGCCCTTGGCAAGACCGAGTTTTGATAACTGTTCCTCTGTTAATTCAAGCGGTGTTTCAAGTTTTTCTGGATTTTCAACAAGATCGCGCACCATATCAACGGCGCGGGCGCAGTAAATGCCGTCAGTGATTCTGTCGTCAAAGGTCATTGTAATTTTTAATTTATCTCTGGTTTCATCGGTTCCGTCAGGATTTATACGTTTTTCTTTTAATATTTTTCCTATCGCGCAAAATATGCCGCAGTTGCCAATTTCAAAATTATGGTGAAATGGCGCGTCAATTCCTACGCTTCCGGTATTTGTAAAAAATATGGTGCTGTAAAACGGCAAGGAATCAATTATTGACTTTGGAAGCCCGTTATGGTAATCAAGATACCTGAATATGCCGAAAATGAGCTTAATAATAAAACGCGGCATGTGCGTAATAAGAGAATTTATTTTTTCCGCGCTTGTTCCGGAACCCTTCTTAATAGATGAGATGTTATCATTTATTTTCTTGCAGAATTCATCAAGGGACATCAATGGCGAAAATGACATGGTTACATTAACTTCTTCGCCTTCGTCGCTCAACTCTCTTTTAGCGACAAAGTTAAATGAAATGCGGTTCCGTTGGTAATAGCGGAAACCTGAAACAAAACGGTTCATTTTTGGCCTTTGCGCTATCACTCTTACCGCGGCATAGAGAAAAATGTAAAACATGGTGATTTTAAATTCGCCGTTAGAATCTTTTCTTTTCCTGTTGACGTAATCAAGCGTTTTGGTAACGTCAAATTCCTGTTCAAAATAAATTGCCGCCTCAGAGCGGGTCGGCATAAGGTAGGGAAGAAGCTGGGTAAAAAAATGCAAATTTTTTAGATATGTCCCGTCTGGCCGTTTTTTTGTAAACATTTGTTTGCCTCCTTTTGCTTTACAATTTTAACAGCTAATAATAACAAAAAATATTTCATTTCGCGTACATAGTATTGAGTATATACTGTACAAGACGTTTTGGTAATAACTTATTAAGCAAGGTAAAAATATTGTACGAAAAGCCGACCGTATAAACCGGTTTAGGATTATTGCTTTTTGCCGCCTTGTAAATTATTTGCGCCGTTTTCACGGGAGACATGCCTTTACGCTCGTCCTCTTCCATGATCTTAATTGAACGGGAAATACGATCTCCGTAATCCTTGTCGTTTTCATCAAATTTTTTTTCCCTTTTTTCCGTAAAATTAGTGCGGGTGTCTCCCGGCTGGATAGTCGTAACCTTTATATTAAACGGGGCAAGCTCCCCGCGAAGGCAGTTTGAAAGCGCTTCAACGGCGGCTTTGCTAGATGAATAAAAAGCCTGAAAAGGAACATGCAAGGCTCCCGCGACAGAGCCGATAAAAATAATTGTTCCGCCGCCGCCGCTTCGCATATAGGGTATCGCGTATTTGACGGCTTCAAATTGGGCGAAAAAATTAATTTCAAATAATTTTCTCGCGTCCGCCGGGTCAGTTTTTTCAACCGAGCCGGTAATGCCGCCGCCGGCGTTATTGACTAATACGTCAATGCGCTTTTCCGTATTATAAATATCG
>NZ_BDHE01000080.1:0-1816 GCF_054786175.1 Treponema sp. R8-4-B8 | reverse complement strand
ATTACAGGAGGAAAATAAAAAGATTACAATAAATTGAAGATATGCGGTTTTTATTATGTTGATTCTCAATTTTTTTCTTTCATTCATTTAATAATATCCATCTATTAATTATTTAGTAATTATATTATAATTCCAAAATATGGGGAATATAGTGCGACATGGCATCGAAATGTATAAACAAACCATGAACCAGCCGTCTGAAAACAGCGCTACAAACGTTCCCGCTAAGCGCTCGACAAATAATACTCCCGCTGTTTTTTATAAAGAATCAAAAAAACAGAAACCTCCAATATTTGTGCCAGAGGGTGAGACTCCGCAGGAATCAAAGTACAGGCGGGTTGCGAAATTTCTTATTTTAATAGGCAGCGAACAAGCGGCGGGAATTTTAGCCGAGCTTGATCCTGAGCAAGTCAGTGAAATATCAAAAGAAATCGCTTCTATTAACATTATTAAACCGGACGAAAGAGACCAAATACTTATCGAATTCCATTCGCTGTTTTCCAGGCCTTATAATTTTTCCGGCTCATCACAAGGCGGAATAGAAACCGCGCGCCGTATTCTTTACGCGGTAAAAGGCCCTATAGAAGGAGAAGAACTTCTCAACAGGGCAATTCCCAAAACAAAGGAAAATCTGTTTGGCTTTCTGGAAGAATTTTCCGCGGAACAGCTTGTAATGCTTTTAAAAGACGAAACAGATCAAACGGCGGCGCTTATACTTTCCAGAATGACGGCAAAACTTTCCGCGGAAACACTGAGCAAACTTCCGTCACACCGAAAGGCTGTAATTTTAAAGCGAATAGCGCATCAGAGCGAAGTTGCGCCTGAAGTGCTTGAACAGGTGTCCGCGGCGTTACGTGAAAAAATCAGGCATGTCAGCGCCGGTTCCAATGATATAAAAATTGACGGTATGCAGGCCTTAACAGCGATTTTAAAACACGGGGATTATTCCTTTGGCGACAAATTAATAAATGAGATAGTAAAGGACGATCCAAAAATTGGGCAAAATTTAAAAGAAAAACTTTACACCCTTGACGATGTTTTACTCGCGGTTGACCGTCCCATTCAGGATAAATTATCAACAATGACGGATCGCGATATTGCCATTTTATTAAAGGGCAGGGGAAATGAATTCTACGAAAAAATAATGTCCTGCGTATCGGCGGGGCGCAGAAAATCAATCCGCGAAGAAAACGAGATTCTTGGAGCAGTGCTAAAACGCGATTGTGATTCAGTTGCCAAAGAATTTCTTACATGGTTCAGATATGCCCGTGAAAACGGAGAAATTTTGCTTTATAGCGATGAGGATGTAGTCTTATGACAAAAACAGCATTAAAAAAAAATCAAAAATTAAACAGCGGATTTGTAATTCTTGAAGTAGTTGAACTTGAAGAACTTAAAGCGCAGGGCATTTGGGCTAAGCATGAAAAAACAGGCGTAGAAGTTTTTCATGTTTTAAATGACGATGAAGAAAACCTATTCTCTTTTTCTTTCGCAACTTTTCCGGAAGATAATACGGGCGTGGCGCATATTCTGGAACATTCCGTTCTCTGCGGCTCCGAGCGTTATCCGCTAAAAGACGCTTTTATTGTTTTGGCGCAGGGAAGCCTGCAAACATTTTTAAACGCTATTACATTTCCTGATAAGACAGTTTATCCCGCAAGCTCGACAAACGAGCATGACTACTTTAACCTTATGTCGGTATACGGCGAATCAGTTTTTCGCCCACTGCTTCCCGAATGGACATTCATGCAGGAAGGACACAGGATGGAGTATCCGAATGAAAAGCTTGTAATTACCGGTGTTGTTTACAATGAGA
>NZ_BDHE01000079.1:0-1823 GCF_054786175.1 Treponema sp. R8-4-B8 | reverse complement strand
ATATGGGATGTAGAAACAGGAAAGCAGATAAGAAGTATCACAACAAAGGATAATGTTAATAGAGGTGCGTCTGAAAAGAGGAACTTTTATTGAAATTACAGAGGGGGATTAGAATGAAATACGAAAACGAAATAGCGGAAGTGATCCACGAAAACGCAATTGAAAACTTCAAATTAGGATTTATTTCAGAGGCAGAAATGCGTGAATTTGACGAATTGTGCCTTTTAAACCCTAAAACAAAAAATAAATCTTCCCCTGTTTATGCCGATGATAATTCTGTTAATGTTGAACATATAAGACAGGCAACTGCTTAATTTTGAATAGTCAAGTCCTAGACTCATTGCCGCGTCTACAAGCCATTCTTGCGGACCAGTTACAACATTTTATTAAATATATTCACTATATACCCAATTACCACAAAGAAAAATCAAAGGCTCTTGTCCGTTATCCTATCATGAAGCTTACGCATAACTTCGGACAACAACCCCTGATCCCCCTTTGTGTTAGCGAACCCAAGGTTCGATGTACCTTTGTGTGAGTCTTTTCCTATTCAGTCTTACCCTCGTCCTTCTCTCCGTCACTCTTCTTAGCCTTACCGCTCTTTGCTTGCGCGGAAGCTGCGGCGGGTTTGGGCTGTTCCCTGCCGGGGAAAATTTGCGCTCTTAGTTTCGCGTCCAGTTCTTTCATAAAGTCGGGGTGCTGTTCAAGGTATTCGCGGGTATTGTCCCTGCCCTGCCCTATTTTTTCATCGTTGTAAGAATACCACGCGCCGCTTTTTTTGATGATGTCGTACTTTACAGCGCAGTCTAAAAGACTGCCTGTCGCGGAAATGCCCTTGCCGAACATCAGTTCTATTTCTGTTTTTCTGAATGGGGGCGCAACTTTGTTTTTTACAACTTTGACGCGTACCCTGTTGCCGATAGCGTCAGCGTCCTTGCTAACTTCGATTGTTTCCGTTTTACGGACTTCAAGGCGTAATGATGAATAGAACTTTAGCGCGTTACCGCCTGTGGTGGTTTCCGGGTTGCCGAAAAAGACGCCGATTTTCATGCGGATTTGGTTGATGAAAATTAGAATTGTGCGCGATTTGCCGATGGTAGCCGTAAGTTTGCGTAGAGCCTGGCTCATAAGCCGCGCCTGCGCTCCCATTTGCGCGTCGCCCATTTCGCCCTCGATTTCCGATTGCGGGGTAAGCGCCGCGACCGAATCCACAACGATTACGTCTATCGCGCCTGAGCGGACAAGGTTTTCGGTGATTTCCATTGCCTGCTCGCCATTGTCGGGCTGGGAAACCCATAGTTCATCGATGTTTACGCCGAGGTTTTTCGCGTAAACGGGGTCTAACGCGTGTTCCGCGTCGATAAACGCGGCGTTTCCGCCCAATTTTTGGGCTTCGGCGATCGCGTGAAGGGCAAGAGTTGTCTTACCTGACGATTCAGGACCGAAAATCTCGATGATTCTGCCCCTGGGATAGCCGCCGATACCCAACGCCTCGTCCAAAAGGATTGAGCCTGAAGGTATTACCTCGATGCCTTGAGCCGCGTCGTGCGTTCCCAGTTTAATTAATGATCCCGCGCCAAATTGCTTTTCAATCTGAAGCCGGGCCGCTTCCAGGGCTTTTGCCTTTTCCTCGCTTGAAGCGTTAGGATTACCCCTGGTTTTTTCCGTGTCATTTGATTTTGCCATAAAATCTCCTCCCCTATATATGGCGCGCGGATTCGTGGCGCTTTACCGAAACATGAAATATTTTAGCTTATTTTTAAAATAATGTCTATAGACAACTACATGTTTGTCAAGTATTTTTTTTTAATTATTCATTGAAT
>NZ_BDHE01000078.1:0-1834 GCF_054786175.1 Treponema sp. R8-4-B8 | reverse complement strand
AAGCTGTTTTTAATTCATTAGGTTCCAGAGTAACTTCGCCACCTGTAATAATCGCGGGCGTAAAAAAAGCTGAGGAAGCCGCAAAAGCGTTTGGAACTGACATGCGGATGTTGAAGATATAATTCCTCTTACGTGCCCGCTTTTTTCAACGAATCCTTAAATATTTTATCCGCGTCAAGTTTATTATCCACTCCAAACAACGGAATTATTCCCTCGTTATTAACGCTCCTGAACAACGGTCCGCCTTTTTCGTTGTATACCCAACTGTTTTCGTTATTTACGATATAATCCAAAACTGTAACTGCGGACAGTGAGAAAAAAATCAACGTGGCGTTCATTCGTTTTTCCGGCGCAAGCATCATATCAAGCCTCCTTGATACGGGATTTGGAACTTGAAAATTATAAGGCGCCCAGGGATTATTAACTCCCCTGCATGGGGCTTTAGCCGCCGCTCCGCCCGCGCGTACTCCCTGTTCAATGCCCAGCGCAAACGCCGTCAGATATTTGCGTAGTTTTCTGATTTCACTGTAAACTGAGATAATATCACTTTTTGGAAATGGAGGAGGTCCTATAGATTCAAATTTATAGTATGGAAGAAAATATAGCCGCTTTATCCAATTGAGTTCATTAAGAGTTTTTCTTGCATAAGGCGATAATCTTGAATCTTTTGAATTTTCCAACATTCGGCAATATTCGGACAGACGCGGGAGATAATCTCTGGAAAAACTGTCTTCTATGTAACTGCGCCAGTTGTTTAATATATCCGCGAGTTCATCACTGACATTTACAGACGTTCCATCGGCGCTTGTAATAACATTAAAATTCACATAACGCAGCCCGATAAAAAGATCGTCCAATATGTGCAGTAAAACAGAAACATACTGAAGCGGGTCTTTAGGAGAAATTAATTCGTAACCGTGTTTTAGGTTGTATACATTTGCAAAATACGGATAAAAATCGGGAAATTCTTCCATTTTATCCCAGCCGGCTTTTGGAAAAAGAACTTCCATTGCCGTCCGCCCCTGCTCCATGGATTTGCGTTCAGCTCTTTCTGCTTCTTGTTTTGCCCTTAGCGCGGCGGCTTTTGGATCTTCGGGAACATCCTTTCCTTCTTCCTGCAATTCATCGCCTTCTTCGGCTGTTCCATTTTCATTTTTAGTTGGCTCTTCTTCATTTGCGTTTTTCTGAAGAGCGTCCACGTCAATGCTTTCAATCTGCTGCGGGTTTAAATCCACCGGGCTTAACTGATCAGTGTCCTTAACATTAAGAAAAGCCATAAAACGCCTTCGTCTTTCAATAAAAAAGCGTTCATAAACAATATAACGGTCGGAAATTAATTTCATTAAAATAGGGTACATGCAAAAACAGACGTTTTTACGGACATCAATAAGCGATGTGATAATGTTGCGTATAATTTCTTGATACTTATCTTTTGCTTCCATTGGGCTTTCTAAATACAGTATTTTATAGATTAATTTAAAAGCGGCTTTTATATTATCTATGTTTAATTCATCAAGTATAAATATTGGTTTATATATTCCCTTAAGTACATCTGAAAAATCTTGAACCGTTACCGAGCGCGGATGCGACTGTAACTCGGAAATATTTTTTGCAAGTGTTTCAATGTCCCAGCCCCGGAGCGTATCCAGTACTTTGTATACAAACAAGGACGCCCTTTTTAACTGGTTGTCGCGTTTTTTATTGCTCTTTGGAAACAGGCTCCTTGTCGAGTTCACCAGTCTTTCAATTTTATTGTAAAATTCATTCATACGGGTGATGACAAAACGTTGATTTACATAATCGACAGGTTCTCTGAAAAACGAAAAAATTGAAG
>NZ_BDHE01000077.1:0-1849 GCF_054786175.1 Treponema sp. R8-4-B8 | reverse complement strand
TCCTTTATTTTTGCCGTTAATTCTAAAACGCCGTCAATGTCCGCCGCTGTAACCGCAAGCACTTGATTGTCCCTTTTCGCAATTTTAACCGCTTCTTCAGCAGTATCCGCCGTTATGGCGCATAAAACGCTTTTGGAACCTGCTACCGCCGCGGAAGCTTTATCAAGAGAGGTAATATCTTTCGCCCTCAGCAACAGCGGCAATTTTGCTTTTTCGTAAACTTTAGCGCAGTAATCGGCAAAAGAATCACTTTGCTGGGTAACGGCAATCGCGCCTAAAAATAATTCTTCGCCAACGCGAACAGGCCTGTAATTTTTAATCTTTTCAGCTAACGCAATATCCGCGCCTTCGTCAAGATTAACCGCGATAATCGGTTTATTGACAAATGTTTTTTCGTGCCGGTACATTACGGTCTCTTCTCCAAGGGGGTTTATAACTTCAGTCCCGATTTTTACGCCTTTTACCGGCGGCTCGCTTGCCGCTCCAAGCACCTGCTTTGCTTCGTCGGAAGCGTATGGACACTCTGAGAGCATCGCTTTTTTCGCCGCAAGCTTCATGGCAAACGCCATACACGTGCTTGAACCGCATTCCTTGCAGTTTGTGCCGGGAAGGAGTTTTTGAATTTGTAATCCGCTCATTGCCATTTATTTACCCTCCCTATCCATCAAACTATTGATGGTTTTCTTTACCGTTGTTACCGCTTCAGGCGTATAAAGAATCAATATGTCAGCCCCCGCGTACAACAGAGTTGTCGCCGTTGCGATTTCCCAATAAGCAGCGCGTTTCGCCAAGTCGCCCCAGTCGGGGAAGCTTGATTCAGGCGCTTTAAATTCTTTAATCTTCGCGCACTCCTGCCCGACAGAGACAATCATCGGGCTTAAGAGCATATTGTCTCCTCCAAGCCCCGTTAGGCGAATACGCTCCATTACGGAATATGTGTATTCAATGCCGTAACCAATTGTGCTTGTCATCGGGTCTATGATGATTTTGTCGGGAGCCAAGCCCATGTTGGTTAACAAAATATTTAACTGTTTGCTGATATTAACGTCGATTGGGGCTTGCGCTACAAGCGTGTGGCCATAAGCCATCGCGGCCCCTGCGATAGTCCTGTAATTATCCTGCTCTACCCAGTTAAAGAGAAGGTTCTCCCCTTCGCAGCTTTGGGCGATTGCCTTCATTACCTCGTTGTTTTTTTCAAAGTGGCTGGTGCCTGTGATAATCAACGGCACGTCTACCGCTTCAAGAATTGATTTTACAAGATCGACGCTTTGCTTAGCGCTGAAATTATTGCGCTCGGGGTGAGTGCCGTCAAGTTTAACGCTGATTAAATCAGCCCCATACTTTTCTACGCAGAGTTTCGCCATTTGCGCCGTATTGTTTAAAACGTCTCCATAAGCCTTGCGAAGAATTTCCGGGTACTTTTCGCTTACGCTGTCAAAAACTTCCATGGCGACTAACGGTTTGTTAGGCATTTTGCCTTCCCAGAAGTGGAACGGCATACAGTCCGCGCCACCGATTGTATACGTTTTTCCGCGCGTGCCGCCCTCTGATTTTAAATTACCCAGTTTTACGGAATATAGGGAACAGCTCGCGCTATCCGAAGGAAGGGCGAAACTTTTAATCGCGGAAATACGCTCGGCTGCCGATATTCTCGGTTCTTTTGCAATGTTAGCTAATTCTGTTTTAATTTCAGAGATTGACGCTGACGGAGTTTTGCCTAAAAAACGCTCGCTTAAAATGTCGATTATGCCGGTAATAACTTCCTTTGTTACATCCGCTTTTATTTTTTCCGTAATGGCGGCAAGGTCAATGTTCGCTGGAATAATACCCGCTTCTACCGTTTTAGCGG
>NZ_BDHE01000076.1:0-1849 GCF_054786175.1 Treponema sp. R8-4-B8 | reverse complement strand
CACATCTAGATGTGTATAAGAGACAGATACGGGGGTTGCCGGGAGAGTGTAGTAGAGGTCGTTTTTGGTTGATACGAAGAACGCTCCGCCGTGAGGGTCTGCCGCCGTTTCGCCGCAGGGGAGGGCCGGCTTCATCCTTGATATGAAGAGCGGAGGCCTGCCGTAGATTTGGGCTACGCCGGATACGGTGTTCGACGAGGGGGGCGGGCAGACGCTATCTCTGATGTTTAGGTACTCGTTCTCCCACGAAAAGACGAATTTGCCGACGCCGTGCCGATGGAGTTCCGCCTGGGTGAAGCGATTCATACACCACAATAGGGAATCGGAGACGAGACTGTCGGCGCCTTTTACGAGCGGGAAGTGGCCCACGTTTGAGACGGTGAAAGAGCGCAGGCCGAGAGAAAGACATTTATCAATAATATCGCGCCACAAATTCAATTTCGGCTCTTCGATGAACGGCGACAGGGCTATGGATATGCGCGAGCGCCAAGTCTTTATGGCTTCGCGGGCGCTGATTAACGATTCCAACTCGGCGATACCGGCGTCGAAGATCAGGCGTTGGCAGGGCGTGGCGGTTATCATATCTAACCATTGCAGACTATCGACTTTGAACCATAACGTGGGTTTTGTTGATGGATTTTGATTGATGACGCTATCGGTATCAATGGGTGGATGTTGCGGCGTTAGACTGTTGGCTATTCGCTTGGCTGACGGGTAGGTCGGTTTTATGTTGATAGCGGTAGCGGTATCAATATCGGTATTATTGATAGTTGTATTGATACCTGTGTTGATACCGGCCTTGCCAATTAGGAAGACGCTGTCGCCTATCGTACATTTTATTGATTGTGATGGTGTGATTTTTATTTGATGGCCATCATTACTACCTATTAATCGACAACTTGCCACCTTACACGCAATCCCTTCAAACCCGTCTTTGGGATGGATACGTAAACGGTCGTTTTTCTCTATTGTCAATGTATCATCCGTATTAATACTGTTGATACCGTTAATACTATTGATAACAAACGCTCCCCCATCACAATCAACAACCGTTCCCAAGAAAATCCCCGTACCTGACGGTCTATTCGGGTCTATCGCCTCCACTCGCCGTCCATCCATAAAAAAGACCGTCTTGGCCCGCCCGAAATCAAAGCGCAGCATTTTTTCAGCATAATCTATATCATCAGGAAAATCAATAATATGGCGATACGCTTTAACGACGGTGCTAACATACTCCGCGCCCTTCATCCGCCCCTCGATCTTGAAACACGCAACTCCGGCCTTTGTCAATTTATCAATAAACGGAAGCGCCTGAAGGTCATTCGGGGAGAAGAAATATCCATCTGCGGTATCAATACTGTCTGTACTAATATTATCTGTACTAATACCATCGGGATCAACACTATCAGTACCGATACCGCTTATCACCGAACTATCTTTTATCCGACCGATCCTTTTAAACCGTCTCCTGCAAACCTGCGTACACCGTCCCCTATTCCCGCTCGCGCCGCCTATAAAACTGCTCGCCAAACACATCCCCGACATTGAATAACACAACGCGCCGTGGATAAATACCTCCGTCTCAATGGGCGACGCCATTGTCGTCGCCTCAATCTCTTCCAATGATAACTCCCGCGCCAATACCGCGCGTTTAACGCCGAGCGATTTTAAAAATTCCGCCCCGTAAGAATTGTTTACCGCCGCTTGCGTACTGCCGTGAATCCGCAAATTGGGGAAATTATCCGCAGACAACCTCATCAATCCAATATCAGCGGCAATCACAGCGTCCACACCTAATTGATCCAACTGATACAGTACATTCAAAGCGGAAGCGATTTCATTTTGCTTT
>NZ_BDHE01000075.1:0-1852 GCF_054786175.1 Treponema sp. R8-4-B8 | reverse complement strand
CCGCCGTCGTATTTTTATCGATACTTTTTATCTGGTTCTTTTCCAAGAACATTTCTTCAGCGTTAAAAATCCTTTCTAACGCCGCGCGAAAAATCGAGGGCGGCGATTTTGAACTCGATTTAAAACCTAGAAGCCGCGATGAAATAGGCTTTCTTACGACAAGCTTTCAACGGATGAGCCAGGCGTTAAGTATCTTCGGGCGGTTTACCAACCGCGAAATAGCGGTTAAAGCCATGCGCGGCGAAATAAAACCCGGAGGCTTGCCCAAACACGCTACCATTTTTTTCTCCGACATCCGCGGCTTTACTGAAAAATCCGAAATTTTTACAAAAAATTTTGGTAAAGGCGCTTCTGACAAAATCATTTTCTGGCTTAACGAGTATTTTACGCAAATGGTCAACTGCGTGGAAAAAACAAATGGCGTTGTTGATAAATTTATAGGCGACGCGGTTATGGCGCATTGGGGTACCGCGTACACCGCAGGAAGCCCCGCAAAGGACGCTTTTAACGGAGTTAAGGCGGCTCTTATGATGCGTAAGGCGCTTGTTATGCTGAATAAAAAACGCATACCCGATGATCCCGGAGACCCGCCGATTAAAATAGGCTGCGGCATTAATTCAGGTATTGTTACCGCAGGCCAGCTTGGCTCTGATCTTCGCATGGAATATACGGTAATAGGCGATCCTGTAAATCTCGCCTCAAGAATTGAAGCGTTAAATAAACCGCTGGGGACTGACATATTAATCTCCGAGAGCACGTGGAACCTTATAAAATATTTCTTTATTACCGAAGAAATGCCGTCTGTTACAGTAAAGGGAAAAGAAAAACCTGTTAGAATATTCGCCGTCGTAAATCATGTTTCGGTTACTTCCGGCCCTAGAACATTGACGGAAGTAAGGGAATTGCTCGGCATAAAGCCTCCTGATATTTCAAAGGTTGACACTAATGCCGAAGAAAAGAAATATAAAATTGGCGCTAACGCGTAACGGGATTCTAAAATGGGCGATGCGGCGGGCAAAGAAAGAAGAAAAACATCAAATAGAGCGCTGGATATTTTTGTCGTTATTTTTTGTCTTTGTGGCGCCATAGCGAGTCTGTATTACTTTTATCTGGATATTTATGCGACTTTCCGTTCATTAAACATTGTTCCCGCCGGGACTGTAACCGTAAAATACAACACTGTTCAGCGCCGTTTGGCGGACAGGGCGGTCTGGGACAGGCTTTTTGAACAATCGGCGGTTTACAGCGGCGATTTAGTCCGTATTGCGCGGCTTTCCGGAGCGACATTGAATATTGATGAAAACAGCATTGAATTAGGCGAGAATACGCTTATCAGGATTCAGAAAGACGAAGGCCCTCTGCAAATAGAATTTTCATACGGTAATATCAGCGTCACTTCCGCGAGAGACAGGGGAACGATTCTTTTATCAATCGGGGACCAGGTCGTGCAAGTGCAGCCTGGAGCGGAAATAAGCGCTCTTTCAGGGGACGGCGGTCTTGTGTTGCGCGTAACGGAAGGAGCGGCGCAGGTTATTAAGGAGGGACAGATTACGGAAGTGCCGGCGGGAGGGATAATTGTCCGTGATACGGAAGGCAACGAAGTGCGCCAGCCAATGGCCGCCGTTGTTCATCCCAAGCCTAACGCGGTGCTTTTAAAAACGGAAGCCGGTCCTTTAATTGTGGAGTTTAAATGGGCAAGAATTAATTTACAGCCTCAGGAGCTTTTAAGGCTGGAAATTGCCGAGGATAAATATTTTAAGCGAATAGTACAGACGGTTGATAATCTTGATTCAAGCGCGATAGCCTCTTTGAATACCGGCCTTTGGCATTGGCGGCTTTTAAATGGAAATAA
>NZ_BDHE01000074.1:0-1860 GCF_054786175.1 Treponema sp. R8-4-B8 | reverse complement strand
TTCACTGACAATTAATTTAAATTCTATCGGTTTTGTTTCACAGCGTAAAATATTAAGTTTTACCGTATCATGAATCAGGCTTGCAATGTCATATTGGGAAATAAAAAGCTCCAGTCTTCCGGCCTCTATTTTTGAAAGATCGAGTATGTCATTTATTATGCCAAGCAATAAATCGCCCGAATTGTAAATCCTTTCCAGCGCTTCCTGCGTGGCAAGCGGAAGCATTTTATCCTGAAGTTGAATTTCAGTAATGCCAAGAATCGCGTTCATAGGCGTGCGGATTTCATGGCTCATCTTAGCAAGAAAATCGCTCTTTGCCTTACTGCTCTCTTCCGCAATTTCCGCCCTGTGCATTTCCGCTATCATTTTCTTTATTTCTCTTAAATCCCTTATAAAGCCCGCGACGGCGTACTCGCCCCTGAATTTAACGCGAACCAATGAAACTTCCGTAGGTATTTGCTCCCCGTCAAGCTTTTGATGCATCCACTCAAAACGGCAATGGCCTTCTTCAAACGCCTCGTCAAAATAAGCGGTAAGCTGCTCTTTTGACACCTCTCCTGAAGGCTGGTATTCGGGATAAAGGTCATACATTCTATCTATAAATTCCTGTTTAACCTGCAGCCCGAACATTCTGACAATTTCCTGATTACATTCGATTATTTTTAATTCCTTGTCTACCATAAAACTGCTAAGAGGCGTAGCGTCAAATAAAACCTGCGTACATTCGTCCGCTTCGCGCATTTTTGACATCATTGCCTTGATTTCACGCAAATCGCGCGTATAGCCGCAAACCATAGATTCTTTTCTGTATTTCACTCTGACAAGCGTAACTTCGCACGGTATCAATTCGCCGCGTAATGTCCTGTGCATCCATTCAAGACGGCAATATCTTTCATCAAACGCTTTTTCTATATATTCCATTGCTTTTTCATAAGACAAGCTTCCATCCGGCTGGTATTCGGGGGACAGTTTAAAAAAATTATCAAGATATTCCTTTTTACTTGACACTCCGAATAATTTTATGGCTTCCCTATTGCAATCTATAAGCCTGAAATCGCTGTCCCAAAAATTAGCGCAAAGCGGAGTCGCGTCCAGCATTATTTTTGTGCGTTCTTCCGCCCTGTTTTTTGCGGCATACATACTTAATAAAATCGCGCTTAAAACGCCGGCAAAAATAACACCTAACATTATTAATATTTTTCCTATATGCCTTAAGCTTTTATAGTAATATTCGGCATACTCGATTATCGCCAAATACCAGCCGTTTTTCAGCCGTCTTGCAAAAAGGACGGCTTTGCCGCCGTTATAGTCGGTAGTTTTTCTTGCTGAAATTATTTTTTCCCCGTCCAATTCTTTCTTTATGGCGGGTCCGTCGTTCATCTGGTTTATATTCTTGCCTATATAAGCGGGATGGGGATGGGCAAGCACGTTTAAATTGCCGTCTAAAAGTATCCCATAACTGTTTTTACTGACATGAGAATTGATAACATAATCAGAAATATCTTTTGTCATAACGGACGGATTCGAGTCAGACTCGCCGATTCTGTCTTCGATAAAAATTTGCACTTTATCCATTACATAATTAACGTCGTTAAGCAAATGCTCGCGCTCAATATCGCTCATAAAATTGTAGCTAAAGAAAACCATAAAGGCAAATGCGGCGACTACGACGACAAATTGCACATGAGTTATAAAGACAAAAATTTTTTTTAACCACGAACGCATTAAATGTCCGCCCTTGCCATTTTTATATGATCTCTAACTTCATAAAAAAGTTCAGTTATTTTCGGGTCAAAATGAGTGCCGGAATTTTTCATAATAATTTCTATCGCTTCATCATCGGAAAACGCTTTTTTATAC
>NZ_BDHE01000073.1:0-1913 GCF_054786175.1 Treponema sp. R8-4-B8 | reverse complement strand
CAATATAGCCCTAAATATTTTTGAAATTTAATAATGTTGACAAAAGAGAAAATATGATATAATATTCGATTTAAGGAATATAAAAATGGATATAAAAGTTATTTTCAACGATTTCGCAAGAGTATTCGAGAAAAAGATAGATAAAGATTATTTTATTAAACTGCAATTTGAGATTTATAATGTGGAAAATGGTATATGGCAAATAGATGTAAATAATGGGAATGTTTTTATATATAATGAAGAAAAATTTGTACCAGAAGAAATTTTCGTCCTTTCAAAAGAAACGCTTATAAAAATGTACAACAATGAAATTTCACCTCTTACGGCATTTTTACAAGACATTAATGAAAAAGGGGAATTGTGTTCATTAATTGAAATAAAAAATAAAACCGAAGATAAAAGGGTATATTTGAATAAAAAACCATCTGATGAATATATACAATTTATAAACAAGTTAAACAAATTTCATAACTTTTTCTCTAAAGATTTTCCGACAAAAATAATAGTAAAAAATGAAAATGGAAGGAAATATTGTAATGCTAATTCTATAGGATTGTATTCAAATTTTGGAAAAGGGATTGCACATATATTCTTTTCAATAAAGAAAGGAGAAATATTAAAAGAAGAATGTGATTGTAGTATCTATGTAATAAATGGGAAAGGAATAATAAAAATTGACAATGAAGAATATAAGATAATTGAAAAAGAATATTATCAAATAAATTCAAAGGATACTTTTATATATATTGAAAATCATGAAGAAAATAATTTAGATATATTATATTTTTTGAATAGAAAAATATAAAGTACGGGCTATACAGCACTTAACGAAACTGTCGAAAAAGTAAAAATTACAGCTAACAAGAGAAAATAATTAACACAAAAACAAATAAGCATGGTATAATAACCGCATTATGGCAAGATTCAAACACACGGACAATTCCCAGGGGCAATTTATGGTCGTTAATCTGAAGGAACAGCTGTTTCCGGACACATTTGAGTGGACGATAGATTATCTGATTAACAAGATGGACATGTCGTTATTTGAGAAAAAATACAATAATGACGAAACAGGGGCGGCCGCGTATCCACCGAGGGCGTTATTAAAGATAATCCTGTATTGTTATTCGAGAGGAATAATAACGTCGCGGAAGATAGAGAAAATGTGCACGGACAATATAACGGTAAAAGCGCTGGCGGAAGACTGCGAGCCGGATCACGCCACGATAGCGGCGTTTATATCGGCTAACGAAGAGGCGGTAAAGGATATGTTCACGCAAATACTGCTGCAATGCGCCCAATTAAAGCTGATAACCGGCGAAATGTTCGCCGTGGACGGATGCAAACTGCCGTCCAACGCGTCAAAAGAATGGTCAGGGACGATAGAGGACCTGAAAAAGAAACGTGACAAAGATGAGCCGCTTAAGAAGGCGTTATTAGAGGGGGACACGGGATATTTTTCAGAAGCGAATTTGCAGGAAGCGGCTGACAGGGGGATAAACGTATTGATGCCTGATCCGCAGTTCAGGCAGAGGGATCCGCATTTCACGGAGAAGAAGAACGAGAAAGTTGAAAAGAAAAGATTTACGGCTGAGGACTTTAAATATGATGAGGGCTCCGACAGCTTTACATGCCCGCGCGGAAAGACGCTGGAATGCAAAGGGGAAGTGACGCTTAGAAACAACAGCGGGAAGAAATACGGCGCGAAAAGGGCGGATTGCGCCCAATGCCCGTTAATGGAAAGATGCATAGCGAGGCGGAACGGGAAGAATCCCGCGAGGACGCTTTATAGAGCTTGTAGAAAAACTCATTTCTCACAGATTCTGTAGTCCTTCAAAGAAATAAAAATTGGTGTTATTGAAAGTTTAAACTTCTACACAATTATTTTTAAATATCCGTTACCACTTCCGGTA
>NZ_BDHE01000072.1:0-1901 GCF_054786175.1 Treponema sp. R8-4-B8 | reverse complement strand
TGTGCAATCCAGTATAGAAAATAACAAAGAAGATAATAAACTTCTTTTGAATAGGCAAATAAAAGGGTTAATAGGATTTTTAAACAATAAAGATCTATCTAAAACAGCTTTAGATGAAGATTTTGAACTTATTTCCTATATGTCTACAACTATGATAAACGCAAATCCGGAGAAAGCGCTGCAAACTTTTTTAACAGATACAGGACAGGTAGGCGTTGTGCTTGTATTTTTAGATCCAATTCGTTATATTACATACTCTGCCGTCTATGATAAAATAATCAAGCCTTTGAAAGATAAAAGAACATTAAAAGTAGAATTGGCATTCGAGCCGGAAGAAAATAATTTCGGCGGATATACTGTTATGCTTCTTATCAACAATTTTATGTTTAAAACTGAATGGGTAAAGGAATACGGCACTTATCGCCTGAATGATTTTTATCAGGATAATGGAAAGTTAAATCATAAAAGAATCTATGCAACTCGTTTTCCTATTGGAAAAACTCTTAGGTATTCATTTATATCAAAAAGCGATGTAGCATGGTATCGTATTGATGTTCCAAAAGCGGGAAATTTAAAAGCCGAAACTACCGGAAACTTGGATACCAGGATAACGCTTTATGACAATGAAGGAAAGAAAATAATAGAAGATGACGATTCAGGAAGAAATCATAATGCCTTAATAAATACAAAAGTTGTTCCGGGAACATTTTTTCTTGAGATAAAACAATTCGCTGATAATAATACCAAAACCGGCGAATATGGTTTTACTGTCTCACTCGAATAATTTTCCAAATGCAGATAAAAATATTTTAAATAGGAGTAAAGAAAATGAAGAAAAAATCAACTGTTATTTTTCTGTTTTTTGTTTTTGCCATATTATCACCATGGCAAGGTTTTGCTCAAACAATTCCCGCCAGACTTGATGTTCCTGTATGGGTAAAAATGGGTATGAGCGTAGCGCAGGTACGTGGGCAAGTGCCTGGAAATGTTCTTATACCAAGACCGGATACTAAAGATCAATATGTTTATAAGACGGCGGCTGATGATATACATATACTTACAATTAGGTCAGAAAAAGGTCTTACAGCTTTTCAATATGGAATTGATTATAACGTAAAAACGGCGATTCAATTATTTACAAAAGTTTATGGTGAACCAATAGTACAAAATGATGAAAATGTTATTTGGTTACTTGTAGGGAATTCCAGAAAAATTATGTTTATAAAAATTTCAATAGATAATAGTAATTATAATTTTCTTAATACGCAATTCTTTTTTACTAATGAATTTGATGATTAAGGTAAATAGACCTATTGCATTTAATAATAAACTGCGAACCAACAGGAACAACGACCTGGATATGGACAAAAGTTCATGTTGGTTCGTGGTAATGCCCATACTATCCACTACTTACTATCCTTTTTCCCCTCTTCGTGATCTTCTCTTCCTTAGTGTTCTTTGTCTGAACTCTTTCCGAACGATCCAACATCTTTCTGTTGATAAATCCCAATCATTTCTATAAAATTGACAAAAGGGAAAAATATGAATTGTGATCCGGCTAATCCCAAAGGTACCGGGATTGTTGACGTTTGGCAGGAATCTGCGCCGGTACGCTTTGGCGCGATAGATAAATCAGACAGGCTTACTCTTGACGCTGTATTTAATTTTTTTCAGGAAGCGGCAATTTGCCACGCTGAAAATTTGGGAGTAGGGCGCGAGGACATGGCAAGGACAGGCCAGGTATGGATAATACATCAACACTTGACAAGATTTTTTTGGAAACAGGCTCCTTGTCGAGTTCACCAGTCTTTCAATTTTATTGTAAAATTCATTCATACGGGTGATGACAAAACGTTGATTTACATAATCGACAGGTTCTCTGAAAAACGAAAAAATTGAAG
>NZ_BDHE01000071.1:0-1963 GCF_054786175.1 Treponema sp. R8-4-B8 | reverse complement strand
GAGCCGCGGATGTATCGGCTCTTGCGGCAGACTTAGAAGCCGCAGGCAAAGCCGAGGATATAGCCTTTATCCGCGAACATCTGCCCGACTACGCGCAACAGCTTACGGAACTGGAAAAAAACATACGCGCCGCCACAACCGCGTCCGATTCTTTGTAAATACCAACCTTCGGGATGTCTAAGAAGTAAGAATAAAACCACGGAGGACACAGAGGAAGAGAAGATTTTCGTACCAAAACTTCCATATCCTCCGCATCCTCTTCAAGCGAAAATTCACCTCTTGAACCTTATTTTACCCAACGAAAAAACCTAAAATTTAATAAATTCCTCATTTTTATTCCTTTTCAAACAGTTTACAATTTTACCTTAAAAATAATATAATATCTGTAATGAGTCAAAAAACCGCCTTGACTGTTAAAACAATGCGTCAGTAAACGCAGTTTACAGGAAACGCAGTTTATTAATGGAGAAAAATATTGATAAATAATGAAAAGGCGGGGCAGGACTTATCCGGACGCCGCGCCGCCATTGTGACGGCTTTAAACAAATCAATTGAAATATTTTCCGCCCATGAAGAAGAAACATTTGAAGAAGTAATGATCAATGGCATAAGGCCTTTTGCCGACGCGATCGGACTTGACCGCGTAGTTTTCTATAAGCTGGTAAACATTGGAGAGGGAAAACGTCTTAAACAAGTTTACCGTTGGGACAAGTCGGAAGGCTGTCTTATGTCTCTTGTCGATGAAATGAAATTTTTACCTAATAATCCGCTTTTAGACAAGTGGCTTTCGATCTCATCGCAGGGCGGTTATATCCGTTTTAGGGAAAGCGATTATACCGAAGATGTGGCTGCTTTCATGCGCGCCTTTGGCGTAAAATCGATATTAATAACGCCCGTTTTTACGCATGGCAAATATTGGGGAGTTGTCAATTTTCAGGACCATACCAACGACCGTTATTTTGACGAAGATTGCGCCGATTTGCTTCATTCCGCCGCGTGCATATTCTCAAACGCGGTTATCAGAGAGGAAATGAAACAGCGCGAAAAAATGGAAGCCGCGCTAAACAGAGCCGCCATCATGTTTCTCTCTCAAAACGAAGAAACATTTGAAGCCGCCATGACTGCGGGCGTGAAAGAGATCGCCGACGTATTCAATTTGGACAGATTTTCCCTATTGCGAAGCTTTACAATGTCAGGCGGTTTGCAGAAAGGCGGGCAAATATACCGCTGGGACAGGGAATCAGGCGGAACCACCGCGCCGATAAAAGGGCTGGAGTCTTTTTCTCCAGAAAAGTATGTGCCAAACTGGCGGAAAATTTTTACTTCAGGAGGAGCGATTAACGGCCCTGTCAGGCTTATGAGCGAAGCGGCCGTACTGCAATCGTTTGGTTTAGTTTCCATATGCGTTACTCCAGTTTTTATTAACAACGATTTTTGGGGAATTGCTTTTTTTGAAGACCTCCATACTGAGCGTTATTTTGATAAGGACAGCGTTGAGATAATGCGGCTGGCGGCGTTTCTGTGCGCGAACACCGTCATACGCGCCGACATGGAAAAAGACATACTTGATCATGGCGAACAGCTAAAAATCAAACTGGAACAGCAGGAATTAATTTCCGAACTGTCAAGAGGGTTTATTTCTTCCGGCGATTCACAAACGCTGGTACAGGAAGCAATCGCCAAGTTGGGGCGCTACCATAAAGTGTCATTAGTGTTTATTTTCGCCATTGATTATCAGCGTAAAGACATTTATCTGGCATATCACTGGTGCGCCGACAATACGATTCCGCGAAACTCAATATCCAATCTGTATGATTATTTAATTGAAATATTTCCAGTAACGCTTCCCGACTGCGCCACATTGCCAATAATCGTCTGCGATGACACAAGCGCCAATCCCGACGCTATTTATCAGGAGCTCAATGGAATTAATGTCAAGGCGATTATCGGCGTGCCGCTTTAT
>NZ_BDHE01000070.1:0-2090 GCF_054786175.1 Treponema sp. R8-4-B8 | reverse complement strand
ATGTACGCCTGCCCATCGCATAACAGGTCGGTAAACGCATCGCCGCCTTACGGCGGCTCGGGGTTCCGTTCGGCTAGGTCGCCTGAAGGCTCCCACGCCTCACTCCACCCACATTTTTTTGCGCCCGAAAAACCGCTTCGCGGTTTTCTTCATCGGGCGCAAAAAAACGTCGTTTACCGCCGGAACGTTACACGAAATACCCCTTGCAATGGCAGGTAAATATTATTAGAATAATTAAAGAAAGAGAAAATATGGGTTATAAGTTAAATTATAAAATCTTGTATTGACAAAAAGGAATATTATTTAGATAATAAAACATAAGGAATTTACAATGAAATACAGATTATTGGTTTTGTGGATGCTATTTTTGATTGCAGGTAATATAAACGCGCAGGAATTAAAAATTCCCCCTATAGTAGATTTATTAAAAGTTACGGTAGGCGGTTGGGGATATAGGCCTGATATAAGAATATGGGGTTGGTCCAAAACGGGAAAAGTTGCATATTCCAGAGAAGCAGTAGGTGGATATACCGGTTATATGGCAATCAAGTTCATTGTTTTTGACTTTGTTAATGATAAAGTATTAATAAATATTGAAGCTGATGCAGATGAAGTTGTTGGCGATAATGGTGGATGGGAAAGTATTACTTCGGAATATCTGTTTAATTATATTAAAGATAAAATTACGAATGCGATGAAGGCGCATAGTATTGTAGAACAATATGCCGAGTTCATGCCTTTTCCAATAAAGAGGAATGGCATGGAGTATAGCGTCGCTATTTCTGATATTGTATCAGGAGAAGATATGTGGGGAAAAATCCCAATAAAAAAATATACTGTTTCAATTACCGCTAATGGAAAAAAGAAAACAATTTTTACTGGAGAAAATACCAGAGTTTCAAAGGTACACGTTTGCGGATATTTTTTAAGCCCATTTGAAAATAGGGCATTGATTGTTTTGGCGGAACAGACTCCGCCTGGCTTTGAAGGTGATGTTGACATATATTATGTGTTTAGTGGTTGTCATTTAGAGACAGGTTTTAAATAAGATAATTTATGAAATTAGGTAAGGTATTATATATAAAAGGAGACACCATGAACAAAGCACGGATTGAAACAATATTATTGGGTATAACCTTAATCGGCGCATTAACGACTTCTTGCACCACCAAAAAAACAGCCGAACAAACCGCAACGGAAACCTCGCATTATGCCGACTTAATAACCGAATGGAAAACAAACGCTGAATTAGAAGGTTATACAACATATTATGCATTATATGACATTGACGGCAACGGCATTAAAGAACTCATATTAAGAAAGGAAAATGATTATGATGATGTCATTGACTATATATATTCATTAAAAGACAGCAAACCAATAAATGTATTTGGTTATACTGGCAATGGCGAACCATTAGAAGTTCCTTCGAGTAGATACGGTTCAATCGTAATTTTAAACAATGGATTGATAGACAGCAGTGCTGGTGATTACTCCATTTATAAAATTGCTGATGACGGTTATACCGCAATTATGATCGCAACGGCAGAACCGTATGACTATCCTGATGAAGCTAGTAGAGCGGAAGCGAAATGGAGATACTTTATTGGAGACAGATGGGTTGACGATTATGATATTTATGCTAAATATCTGGATGAACTAGGATATAACTATGAAGGTAATACCGAAGCGAATATCGATTGGTTAAAATTGCAGTAGGGAATTATTGCCTAAAAAATTGTTTGGTAATAAAATAATGATATAAAAATAAATTGTCAATATAAAAGCAAGGGGTACTTCGTGTAACAGGTCTGTAACTGCATCGCCGCCTTACGGCGGCTCGGGCTACACAAAAACGCAGTCGGGCTTCGCCCTTTGTGCGTTTTTGTTCCGCCACAGTTTTGTGTTTGCGAGAAACTGCTTACGCAGTTTCCTTATCGCAAACACAAAACCGTCAGTTACAGCCGGAACGTTATGCGAAAAAACCGCAGATAATTTAAGGATTAATCCCATAAAGGATTAGAGCAGCCTACTTGTATCTGACAGCAAACACCTCTTTTATTTTTTGGTTATAATATTTTGTGTAAAAT
>NZ_BDHE01000069.1:0-2120 GCF_054786175.1 Treponema sp. R8-4-B8 | reverse complement strand
TCAAAAAAAGATTCTTTTAGCGAATGTAACGCGTTCCTGCCGTTAAATTTTTCAGTTTGAATTTTTACTTTTGAAGAAAGAACTAGACCGGCAATAATCGTGACTATCACAAGAATAAATCCCGGTATTAGCGCTCCAATAAAATAATGAACAATTGTATTTTCTACCGGTTTATTCATAAAATGCAGGATTGTATTGGTTGACGAAGCCACCAGTATAATAGGGAGGCTTGGAGGTAACAATAAACCTATGCCGCCTGATGAAGTTAAAAGCCCTATGGAAAAACGCTCGGAGTATTTATTTTCGTTCAAAATGGTGTAAAGTATTCCGCCTAAAGCAAGTATTGTAACGCCTGACGCGCCTGTAAAAGAAGTAAAGAACGCGCAAATAATTACGGTAGCGATAATAATGCCGCCAGGCATCCCGCCAAAAAATATTTTAAACGTACTGACAAGCCTCTCTCCCGCCTTGCTCTCTGAAAGGAAAAAACCTGTCAGGGTAAACAACGGTATCGCGATTAAATCCGCGTCTGTAAGCGCCGAATAAATCTGTATCACCCCAGTCTCAGGCTCGTGCCCCGCCGCTTGAAGTATAATCAAGGCAATGCCGCCAATCGCCGCAAAAATAGGCATTCCGGCAAATCCCGCGATAATTAGCAGTATTATTACCGGAATGTTAATAACCGACGCCGCGTCGTATAAATAATTAATCCACGAGAAAAAAGGTTCAGGCGTATTAGTCCCGTCCAGCCCCCATATAATTTTCGCTATAGCGGGCAAAGCAGCGACACAGCCAAGTAAAAACGCGGCAGACGCGAAAATTTTATCGCGCGTATTTTTAAGTTTTAAAATAAACCGCGCCGCGATAACTGCAAAACCAAGGGGAATCGCAATCCCATAAATTTGATCCTTAATAAAACCAACTTTTTTGCCCAGCATGGCGTATTTAATAAAGCAAATGCCGTCCCAAACAAAAATGCCCAGCAAGAAAACTGAAATTAATATGCATATAAAAACAAGAGTCTTTTTTATATTTTCATTTTTTATGTATTGAACGGCGGTGATTGATATATGTTCGCCGGATCTTGCCGTAATCATAGCGGCAAAAAAACCTGTTACTAAAAAAAGGTGTACCATTATTAAATTGGAACCGGTAATTGCCAGCTTGAACTGATGTAAAATTAACTCAACAAAAGGAATTAACGCAAGAAGGGAAAGAGAGATAAAGCAAATTATATTTTCAATCCACGATAATTTAAATTCATTTTTTAACATTTCCAAAGAGGCAGAAATAAAATTATTTTTTTTATCGCTCATAACGTTTATTTTCCGCTTCTTGCTTTTTCCAAAATAGAGTTAAGCCGGTTGAATAAATCGCGGTCAAAAATAGATCCGACAAGCGAAGGCAGAGTATTTTTTAATTCAGTACTCCACATATCCTGCTGAGCCTGACTCGGCCTGTTTACGCTAAGCCCGTCATTGCCCATTGCCGCAATGGCGTTTGCTTCAGTTCTTACTTCTGAAGCGTCAAACTCCAACGCGATCTTTTTCGCAGCTTTAACAATTTCCAGTTGATCCGCCGTGCTTAATTTATTCCATGTTACGCGGTTCATGACAATCGCGCCCAAGATTGGGGCAATAGGCACCTCAAGCATGTGGTTTAAACTCTTATGCAGACCCAAGGGAGCGACAGACGCGGGAATAATGTATATGGCGTTTATCGCATTACTGGCAAGCTTTGCTCCCATATTTGTGAAATCAGTCTCTACAAGCTGGAAACCCATAGTTCTGAATACCGTATTCATATCACGAAGTTCAGGGCTTGTTGAAAGTCTTTGTCTGCGTAAATCATCGGGCGTTAATACTTTTTCCTTTGAAAATATGTAAACCCAACCGCCCTTTGACCACGCCAGAACGACAAAATCTTTTTTAACGCGGTTTTCAATAAGCGGCAGCATATCTTTAAGCACAAGATCCAACTCAGCTTCATTTTTGATCATAAATGGAATGCTTAAATTCATTACGGCGGGACAAATATCCGCCATTCCGGCGGAAGTAAAAACCGCCACTTGAATAGCGTTGCTGTAAAGAGAAGTAATCATTTTCGCTTCATCGCCTTCC
>NZ_BDHE01000068.1:0-2142 GCF_054786175.1 Treponema sp. R8-4-B8 | reverse complement strand
AGATTTTTTCAATACTTGTTTTTGATACGATTCAAGATTAGCGGCGTATTCTGAAACGCTGTCAACGCCAGTCGCCGCGTAATAAATATATCCCGACGTGCCGGCAAAAGAAAAATCAAAACAAATAACCGCCTCATAATAATTCTGTATCGCGGTTGTCCCCGACCAATTTTCAGCTACTATATAAACGTCGTCTTTTATTTTTTTACATTCGTCATTCAGCCATTTTAAAAAATCGATATTTTTTTGATCTTCCCCGTAATAATAAAATTTAACCGCGTCAAGCCTGAAACCGCCAACCCCTTTATTAAGCCAGAATTTAGCGATGTCGAGTATTTCATCGCGCACTTTAGGATTGTCCATGTCAAGTTCGGGCATGCTGGGGCTGAAATTTCCTTCGTAGTAGTATTGGGTCCCGTCGGGAGTTTTTTCAAATTCATACCATGTGCGGCCTGTAATCCGGCTTGTCTCTTTTGTATAGTACTTCGCGTAGGCGTCGTCAAGGTTTCCTTCCTTTATCGCGTTTTTAGCGTTAGCAAACCACGCGTGCATCGTTGAGGTGTGGTTAATGACAAGATCGATAATTAATTTAATGCCGCGCTTGTTACATTCGGCAATAAGATTATCAAAGTCCTCCATTGTTCCGTATGCGGGATCAATTTTTAAATAATCAATTACGTCATATTTGTGATAACTTGGAGAGCGCATAATCGGCATTAGCCAAATGCCGTCTATGCCGAGGCTCTTGCCGGAATTTGGCTTTCCGTCGTTAAGATAATCAAGCCTCTTGATGACTCCCTTAATATCGCCCATTCCGTCATTATTTGAGTCGGAAAATCCTCCGACAAAAATTTCATAGTAGACGCGGTAATTGTCCGTAACCGCCCCGCTTTCCAGCTTTTTGTCGGATATTTTGTATTCGCAACTATTCAGCGCAAAAAGCAGGGCGATTAAAAAGGATATTTTCCGCGTTATAAACTTCATATAATTTTATTTTACTGCTTAACGGCTCCGGCTGTAACCCCTTCTATATAAAATTTCTGCATAGACAGGAACAGCGCGACAATGGGAACGGCGATGATAAGGCATCCCGCGCAGAATAATGTAAAAACATTGGAGTCTACCCTTTGCCCGAACATCATATAATACAAACCTACGGCCGTCGTATGCAGTTTAACGTTTTGCTCGCCAAGGATTACCCTCGCCATAATAAAGTCCATCCACGGAACCATAAACGCCATAAGAGTCGTGTAAATTATTATTGGCTTGCTCATTGGCAGGATTATCGAGAAGAAGATGCGCGACTGTACGGCTCCGTCAATCTCTGCGGCTTCAATTAGTGAATTGGGAATCGTATCGAAAAAACCTTTGCCTATATAAAATCCAAGACCGGCGCTTGCCGAATAAACAATAATAAGAGCGACAAGCGACTGCGTTAGCCCCATGGATTTCAATATATAATAGATGGCGATTATCGACATAAAACCGGGAAACAGCCCTAAAATAAGCGCGATATTCATTATTGGTTTTCTCATTTTAAATCTCATTTTGCTGATTACATAGGAAGTGCTTAAAATAAGTAAGACTGAGAAAAATGTGCTGAAAATCGCGACAATAACTGTATTTCTAACCCAGTCCCCGAATGAAGTGTTTGTAAAAAGCAATTTGAAATTTTCAAACCCGAAGCTTTTCGGGAAATAATGCGATACGACAATCCCGACAAGATCGCCCTGATCATTGTATTCCACCCTGAACGCGTTAAGCACAATCCAAAGAATGGGATACAGCCATATAACCGATAAAACTATCAATGTAATATGAGCGGCAGTCAAAGAAATAAAATTTTTCTCTTTCTGGCTTTCATATTTCTTTTTTTCTTTTATCATTGGAACGCGTCCTCCTCTTTATAAGCCTTTGTATGACGGTAAGTTATCAACGTTATCACGGATGTGCAAATGAACGTCATAATTCCTATCAGCGCGCCTAAGTTGTATTCTTTTTCATCTACTGATAATTTAAAGAGCCATGTCACTAAAAGGTCGGTGCCGCCGGCTTTATAGCCCCCCACGGCGGCGGGTTTGCCTTCGGTAAGAAGGTAGATAATGTTAAAGTTGTTAAAATTACCTATAAAAGCGCCGATAA
>NZ_BDHE01000067.1:0-2145 GCF_054786175.1 Treponema sp. R8-4-B8 | reverse complement strand
CAACAAAAGCACCACTACCAATATATATTACGCTTTCGGGAATTATTACAGATGTAAGTTGATTATTAGAAAAAGCGCTATTTCCAATAAATGTAACGCTATCCGGAACTGATAACTCACTTATTTCATTATATGAAAACGCTCCCCAACCAATATAAGTCAGTGAAACAGGCAAATTAACACTTATTAATTTATTATCACTAAAGGCGAAATTATCAATAGTAGTTATACCTTGTGGAATAAATACGCTTTTAAGTCCCTTGCTATCAAAAGAACGTTTACCAATTACTGTTACATCTCTTTTGCCTATTCTTTGCGGTATAACAATATCTTTTTTATGCCCTTTGTATTTGACAATTACAAGAGTTCCGTTGGACAGTTTTTCCATTTTGTATTCACTGCAAGAGACTAAAAGTACGACAAATGTTAAAATTAAAAACTTTTTCATAATTCCTCCTATTTTACCATGCCTTATTTTAACACCGCCATTTCAAATTCGTCCAGACCTTCGGGTCTTGAAACATAAGGCGTTTGCTGACCCTCTGTCAATGCCGGTATTTTATCCTTTATGTATAATTCAAGGGCGGTTGCCGTGATTACTCCCTTTTTCATCAGATCGGCTTCGCCTTTTAAGCCTTGTAAAATCGCATAGGTAAATACCCCATGTTTGTACTGGTCGCTTTCCCAAGACGTTTGGTCGCCCCTGCTTGACGTGAAAATAACCGCACTGTCCTTTATGGAAGAATTATCCTTAAAGCTGTTTATTAACCGGTCATTATTTACCCTTTGTATAAGGCCGCTGCCTGTTCCCGCCGAATGGCATGAGTCTATAAAAACAATTTTTCTTCCGGGTCTTGCGAGTACGGATTGAATTTGTCCGAATGATATTACTTTGGAATCTTTTATTGTACCATTTTCAAAAGCGGCGTCTGAAGGCATAAAGTAAAAGTTACCGTATTGGTCGTTCACTCCATGACCGGACATAAAGAGCATTACCACGTCATTTGGCTGCGCCTGTCGCAAGAAACTGAAACCGTCTTGAATATTTGTTACTGTCGGCGGAATAGAAGTACCGTCCGCAATTAGTCTTGTATTAACTTTGGCGTAGCTTTTTCCTTCCTGCGCTTTGAAAAAATCAATAATTGCTTTTGCGTCATTTACGGCGTATTTGAGAGGAGAAAAATGCACTTTATCATCATAATTGTTTACGCCTATTGATAATATCCACAAATTTGGTTTAGTATTCTGCGCCGTAACAGGCTGTCTGTATGTTACTTCCACGCTGTCCCTGCCCTCTGAATACGGATTGGTTGCAAATACTTCAATGAGGTTTTTCCCGGGTTCAAGGGTAAGGTTAAATTTAAATTCCGCGCGGTTCGTGTTTTCATTAAAGCGTATTCCTGTAGGCTCAAGGTCGCCGCCTTTTACGCCGCTAATGCCCTTCATGGCTTCGGAACTGATAAGTTTTCCGTTTACATGGACTTTGACGGTTTTGATGGGCTGGCTTGGCTGGTTCTGGTCTACTACCGTAACCGACAGTTCAACCTGACTTGATGATAATACCGCACCGTTTTTCGGGCTGTTGATTACCACCACCGGGGGCTTGAATGAATTGGCGTTTTGTATGTTAGTGATGACACGCACAGGTTCGGGTCTGCCCTGCAAGCGGGCTTCCACGATCTGCGGTCTGTAGAAAGTACTGCGGTACTGGTCTATGCCGTAAACATTATTGCCCACACGCACATTGAGGTATTTATCGCCGTTAGGTGAAGCGTTGTAGTAACCGTCAGGGGTTATAACAAGCCATTCGCCGTCTCTGAATGCTATGAATTGGGCAATTTCTTTTCCACTTGCCGTATTCCACAGCTTGATTGTTCCATCACCGGAGCCTGAAAGAACCTGCCTTCCGTCAGGGCTGAACGCTACGGACGAAACATAATTAGTATGCCCTGAAAAGGTTCTTATCTCCTTGCCGCTTGCCGCGTCCCACAGCTTGATTGTCCCATCATCAGAGCCTGAAAGAACCTGCCTTCCGTCAGGGCTGAACGTTACGGACGAAACATAACCAGTATGTCACGAACTTGTTCTTACCTCCTTGCCGTTTGCCCCCCCCCAGAGGTTTATTGTTCCATCACCGGAGCATGA
>NZ_BDHE01000066.1:0-2792 GCF_054786175.1 Treponema sp. R8-4-B8 | reverse complement strand
GAAGCCCACATTAATTACAAAATTTGCCTACCGTGCCGAAGGCACATTCTTAAAACCATTAATGCAATTATTCCTCAATAAAGTTTAGGACTAATGGCACTTAACGTTCCGGCGGTAAAAGACGTTTGGGGCAGGTAATAGGGCGTTGCGTAGCAACGACCCCTGCCCCAAATGTGGCGGAACAAAAGCGTGCAGAGGGCGTAAGCCCGAACACGCTTTTGTGTAGCCTAGCCCCGAAGGGGCGTACTTTTACCGACCTGTTAAATGCCGTTTGCCTCACACAAATTTTTATTGTTTATTATACCACCGTCCAGAAGCATTATTAATACCAGAGCTTAAGAATAGTATTTTACCGTCAGAAGATAAATAGAATTCATATACATTTGCATCAGAATTATCAGTTGTAAATATTATTCTTGAACTATTTACAAAGTAATTACCATTGTTGCTATAATTTTCTTTTCTTTGATAACCAGTATCATTCAATGTATAGACATATGAACCGTTAGCATTAAATGTATATGTTACAGTACGAGTACCATCTGAATCTGAACCAATTATCGTTTTCCAAGTACCAATAATCCGTTGTGCATCATTATTAGACTGAGCCTCAGCCTTATTTTGCACACAAGATACTCCCAAAAAGACAATAATCAAACCAATTCCTAATTTCTTCATATACTATTCTCCTATGCGTATAATGTCCGCCGACATTTATTAATAACCCATACGGGCTATTTTTACACCATATTCCGCCGCAAGGCGGGGCGGGCATAGCCCGCCAATATTTACACAAAATCTTGTCAACTGCGGCGAAGCCGCATAGTTTTATATCTTATCTGCACTGATTACCATAGTTTGTCGCCGTTATGTTCTATCTCAATAAAAACCCCTTAATCTTTCTGTAACCAATGCAACGCTTGTAACTCTTAAAAAAGCCTACAGGCAAATGGCATTTAACGTTCCGGCTGTTTACGACGGTTGGGGCAGGTTATAGGGCAATGCGGAGCATTGACCCCTGCCCCAACTGTGCTGGAGTAAAACCGTGCAGAGGGCTTTAGCCCGAACACGGTTTTACGGAAGCCGAGCCGCCGTAAGGCGGCGAAGCGTAAACAGACCTGTTATGCGACGTAGAAAACTTTTATGATTATTCTGTTCCTCTTATTATATCTTCAATTATTGTTAAATTTTTTTCAGAAAAACCTTGGATAAAATGAATTCTGTATTTTTCTAAAGGCATTATTTTATGTGGTTTTAATTCCCAAACTATTATTTTCTGATTCAAATTATATTTTTTTTTGACTATTCCTTCCAATTTATCAATATCGTATGGTTTCCACATAGTTTTTGTTATGTACAAAATATAATCATTTTCTGTGTAATTGATTATATCCTTAAATATATCAAAATCATTAATTTCAAATATTTGCTTGCAATAATTATGAAAAGGGAAACATTGGTTCTGAGGGAAATTAGATTCCATATTCCTATTACGATATGTAAATAATTTTGAATTCATTATAAATGTATTTAAGTAAATAGCTAAAAGCCATGCTAAATCACCAGCAAAAAAAGTATTAAACGGGCGTTCCGCTTTTCTCATTAGATTATCAAAAATAATAATAACATCCTTTTCTATTTTGTTTTTAATAATATTTAGATAGTCATTTATTAATTCAATTATTGCGTTTTCAAATGGAATGTAAGAAATATACCAGATTGTTTTTATTAGCGTTACTATATTTACCTTTGATTCTATAAATTCATTCATGTTTTTAATTCTTTCTATAATATAATTTTCAACTTCCTTTGGAATTAAGGCATTCATGATCACTTTTTTATTTCGCATTCGATTCCAACGATGTAATTTCCCTTTACTGTAATTTATAGATAATGAAAAAGAAGATACTATACTCGGTAAATTTTTTATTAACAGAGGATATGATATTTCAGAAATCTCGTTAATGTCCATATAGTTTTCAATAATAAATAAATCAGACTATTATGTCAACCATTATTAAACTATTAGTTTTCTATGTCGCATAACGTCACATACCCATATTTCGCAATTACTCCACCCTCCACCAAAAACCCGCTCTCATAAAAAGCCACATCCAACAAGCTAACACGAGTAAAGTTTCGTATTAATGCGAAAAACTGGAGTATTACGCAAGTTAGTTATTTATACCCTAACTTACGGTATCGTGTCAAGAGGACTCTTGATGTTCAAAACATTGCGACGCGCGACATGGGTGTATCGTTCAGTTGTACGAAGATTAGCGTGACCTAGAAGAGCTTGAATGTAGCGAATGTCAGTGCCGCTTTCTAAAAGGTGAGTGGCAAAAGTGTGGCGCAGACCGTGAATTGAGATTTCTTTGGGAATAGCGGCACGGCGAAGTGCTTTATCAAAAATGCATTGGGCTGAACGAATTGACAAATGTTTTGAAGCGGGTTGGCCGGGGAAAACCCATTTATCAATATTAAAAAATTTATAGTACTCAACAATATATTGGGCGGCTTTCTCGGAAAGAAGAGTGCTGCGGTCTTTTCTGCCTTTGCCAAGACGAATGTAAATCACTTTGCGCGATAAATCAATGTGTTCTTTTTTAAGAGCGACTACCTCGCTGACGCGAAGACCAGACGAATAGACAAGCATCAACAATAAACGGTGTTTGGGATTTTTTTCTAAAGAAAAGATTTTGCTGATCTCCTCTTTTGACAAAATCATGGGAAGACGGCCGTCGTGACGGGGACGGTGTTTTTGTTCTATGCTGTCATCTTTTAAAATATAT
>NZ_BDHE01000065.1:0-2151 GCF_054786175.1 Treponema sp. R8-4-B8 | reverse complement strand
TTTGATAAAGGAAATTTCGTCCCATACCTTTGCGATATCTTCGTACTGGGGTTCGCCGGATTTTTCTTTAATTGTCTTGCGAATCTTGATCTTGTTCTTCTTGGCTAAATCATCAAAATCGTTCACATTAAAGGCGTTCTTTTTGTCCTGATAGATGACTTCCAAAACATCCCAGAGGTGCTGAATTTCAGTCTCGAAACTCTTAATCATTACATCGTAGGCCTTGCGGTCTTCGATGAGCTGGGCATTGTCAAAATAGCGAAGCTTAATACTGTAGCGCTCGTCTGGAAGATGGGCGATATCGGTGTCTTCGTATTCGCGCAGGACGACTTCACGTCCGTTCTTGAGGTTTTCAATGTACTGATATCCCATTTTGGAAGTGTCAAGAATAGCGGTGAGGGAGTTAATCGCGGTGTTAAAGCCGCGGTTGCGGATATTTTCCATGTCGATGATCTTTTTAATGTTCTCGCGAATATTAAGGGCGTCATAGGATTCCGGGTCAATTTCGGCGCGAAGGTCGGCGATCTTTTCCATAAGTTTTTTCGCCATGAACGTATAGCGTCTGGATTTGGGATCGTCAATTTCGTCATCTGTCATAGTCTCAACTTTACTGAGTTTATTGAAGATAACTTCGCTGTCTGAGAATTCTTCAAGACCCTGATCGATTCTGTCGTCTTTAATTGATTCGAGAACCTTGTCGATAGTATCGATCATGTGTTTTGAGATTAAGTCTTTAATGAGGTATTCAACCGTAACCTGATAATGGAAAATCGGGCTGATTAATTCCGAATCAAGAATGTTGACTGAAAGTTTTACATCGCTGACCGTCTTGGGTTTAATCTGGTTGTCTTTGAACGCGCATTTTACGATTGAATACGCGTTCTCGCCGCGGACGAAAGCGCCCGTGTCTGTCTTCTGACGAAGGATGCTGTTGGTGTGCGTTTCAAGTTCGTTGACGCCTCTTTGAATATGGCCTTGCAAGTGGCCATACATGTTTACCATGGATTTTTCAACTTCGCCCGTATTGAACTTGTCGGCTCCGCCAACGGCGTCAAGCAAGTCGGCAATTTCTTTAGGCGTGTACCGCGTCAGAACTTTTGTTTCTTCCTTGTCAATAAAGTTTCTGACTTTCTTTACCATTTCATCTTCACTCGTTACCATGTAACGGTTGAACATGTTCTGGTAGTTCTGATTAAAGTAATTGTACAGTTTCTCTTTAAGGCTGCCCATTACATCAAGGCGTTCAAGAACGTCTTTGGGCAGTCTAGCCGTAAGGTGGTGGATAACTTTATTAGTTTCCTCCTCCAGTAATAAATTAACTTCAGCCTGCTGATCACGATATTCCTGCGCTAATGAATTGCGTGAACCGACTGCACTTGGTTTCTCCGGATGAAATACATTCGGGGATTTGGGCAGATCAATTGCTCCCATATAAACTCTCCTTAATAAATTAAATTAGTTTTTTACACAACTTATATAAAGAATAACATATTTTTGTCATTTATGTAAAGCCATTTTTGACAAAAAATCAAAAATTAAAAACTAGCTATTTTTACCCGAATATGCTAAAATTTCATCATGAAAAGAACATCTTACTTTTATGAATATTATGGATTCAGAACAGGCATTAAAAACATAAAATTTATGCTATTTTTGGTTTTTGCGGTCTTTTTAAGCCTTACCCCGGCATATGCCCAACGCGCCCCAATAGACGTTAATTTGATTATTGACGGTTCATCCTCGCTTACGGCTGTAAAAAATGATGTTACAACATGGGTTTCAGGGCGTTTGGACCAGATACTGGCGGAAGGGGACAGAGTTACCGTCTGGAGCGCCGGAACACAGTCTAAAATAGTTTATTCAGGGAAAGCGGAAGGCGCTCCCGGCAAGGAAGCGGTAAAAAAAAGCATTCGGGATATTGCTCCTTCCGGGAATAATCCCGACTTTTCCGGCGCTTTGCGAGACGCGGCATCCCGGCAAAGTTCAAGCTACAGTTACACCCTGTTAATAAGCGCCACTCCGGCGGCGCTTTCTTACGTTCTTTCAACCAGGCAGGCGGGTCTTTTACGTTTTTCAAGAGTAGAGGAATTTTCAACATGGCGCGCGCTTGTCGTAGGCTTAAATATTGACGCAAAAGTTAAAAAATCGGCG
>NZ_BDHE01000064.1:0-2202 GCF_054786175.1 Treponema sp. R8-4-B8 | reverse complement strand
CTCACACCCACACACTGTGCAGGGGTTTGAATGGCTAGATGGGAAACTTGTTTTCTGGTCGTTGGGAAATTATGTTTTTGCCGGAATGGGCGGATTAGACGGCGGCGAGGAAGGTCTTTTAATCCGCTTAGGTTATATGGGTAAAACGCCGGTTTATTTTGAGCCGGTTCCGGTACAACTTAAAGGTCCCCGTTCTGATATTGGCAAGGCGGAACAACTCAATCGTTTTTACTCGCTTTCACGGGAATTAGCAGGCAAATAATCTTACCGGTTGTATTTTGTAAAAGAGGAATATACATATATATAATAAATAATTTATATGGTACAATAATAATAAAGGTGTATAAATGATCTTTGCAAAGAAAATAGAAATGCCGCTTGAAGATCTCGTTTATATAGGGGACAGGCCGGCGTTAGAAATGGATTTATCGATTATAACTTATGACGCGGCATCGGCGGAGCAGTTTAATTTATCCAATATTGATGAATTAGAAAAACATCGGCATAGCTCAAAAGAATCATGGATAAATATCAGCGGATTAAAAAATATTGATTTTATAAAGGCCTTAGGAAAGTTATATGACATTCACCCGTTAACTATTGAAGATATTTTAAATACCGAACAACAGTCAAAAGTTGAAATATTTGAAAACTATCGTTTTTTGTCGGTTAAGACAATACAGCGTGAAAAGAGATTTAATCACAATCAAAATAAAAAGATAAAACCATTTTTGTTATTTAAAAAGGAAGAAGAAAAAATTGATGAATTTTTAATTGATCAGGTAAGCATAATCATTATGAAAGACGCGCTGATAACTTTTCAGGAAATACCGGGTGATCCATTTGACAAAATAAGAAAAAAAATTCTGAACGGCATTGGAGAAATCCGTAAATCAGGAACGGATTATCTTATATATGAAATTATTAACGCCGTTATTGACGAGTATTTTCTTGCGTTAAATCATCTGGAAGAAGATATTGAGAATTTTGACGACCGCGCGACAAGAACAAGCGATGATATGTTTATGCAGGAACTGCAGGATACTAAAAAATATCTTTTGCAAATAAAAAAGGCAATTTCTCCGTTAAGAGAAAACGTTTCAATAATTTTACAGCAAAATCAATTTTTCTTAAAAAATAAATTTAAACCATTTGTGCAAAATTTACTGGAAAATTTACACAACGCGGAAGTAACCGTTGAGCATTACCGTGAATGGTTATCAAATATAATGGATGTAAATTTATCGGTTTTATCTCATCAGACGAATAAAGTAATGAAAGTATTGGCGATTATATCAACTATTTTTATCCCTTTAACTTTTATCGTAGGAATATACGGCATGAATTTTGATTATATGCCGGAGTTAAGACAGGTATGGGGTTACCCGGCTGTTTTAGGCGGCATGGGATTAATCGCGATAACAATGATACTTATATTTAAATTTAAACGTTGGTTTTAAAAGGTTATGCAGAAAACAATTTTTGGCAAGACTAATTTGACCGTAAGCCGCACAGGATTTGGCTGTATCCCTATCCAGCGTATTTCTTATGATGAAAGTACCGCGCTGTTGCGGCACGCTTACGATAATGGCGTTATTCTATACGATACCGCCAACGGGTATACGACAAGCGAAGACAGGATAGGTGCCGCTCTTAATAATGTCCGCGATAAAATTGTGTTATGCACAAAGTCCGCCGCGCAAACGCCTGACATATTAATGGAACATATTGAAAACAGCCTGAGGATGTTGCGTACGGATTATATCGACGTATTCCAGCTTCACAACCCGTCATTTGTGCCGCGCCCTGAAGGAAAGGACGGTCTTTATTCATGCGCTTTAAAAGCAAAGACGCAGGGTAAAATCCGTCACATCGGAATTACCGCGCACAGCAAAGATAACGCTAAAGAAGCGGTATTATCCGGTTTGTACGACACCCTGCAATACCCCCTGTCTTACCTGTCCACAGGTGAAGAATTGGCTCTCATCACTCTTTGCCGCGAACATAACATGGGTCTCCTTGCCATGAAGGCTCTATGCGGCGGATTGATTAGCAACGCCAAAGCAGCGTTTGCTTTTCTGCGTCAATATGAAAACGTAATCCCCATTTGGGGAATGCAAAAAATGGGCGAATTAGATGAATTCTTGTTATACGAAAACGAGCCTCCCTTATTAGACGGTAATCTGTTAAGCGCCATTGAAA
>NZ_BDHE01000063.1:0-2213 GCF_054786175.1 Treponema sp. R8-4-B8 | reverse complement strand
CACAGCGGATGCCCCTTTACGGTTATGTTCCGCTCCGCAATCCAACGCGCTCCGGCTTTTACCCGCCTCTCATCGGGCTTGCCTTCCTGCGGCTGGCTGCGTTTTGCCTACTGTGTTGACGAAAAGATAATTAACGCTTCACAAAACGCTTTTAAATCGGCAATGGAAAGCTGGTAAACCGCGGGAGGAAGCATGGAGCCGAATCTTAATCATCGCAAGGCAAGCGTTAATCTGCGGCTTGTTACGGAAGACGGAAAGCCCGCGGCGAATAGGGATGTAAAAATAGAGCAAAAAAGCCACAAATTTTTATTTGGTGTCGGCGGTTTTGAAGCCGTGGAGCTTGCGGGGGGGAACCCCGACGGTTCAGCGATAGAAGAAAAACACGCGGCGTATTTACAGGAAAAACTTAAAAAACTTTTCGCGATTAACAATTACGCGACATTGCCGTTCTACATGGGACGCTATGAGCCGCAGGAAGGCAAGCCCGATGAGAGGCGGTTAAAAGCCGGAGCGCGTTGGTTTGCGGAGCGGAACATAACCGTAAAGGGGCATCCGCTGTGCTGGCATACCGTCTGCGCCCCGTGGCTTATGAATTATTCCAACGCGGAAATATTAATAAAAGTAATAGCGCGAATAGAGCGCGACGTATCGGCTTTTGCCGGATTGATCGATATATGGGACGTGATTAACGAAGTCGTCATTATGCCGATATTTGACAAATACGACAACGCCATTACGCGAATTTGCAATGAATACGGACAGGTACGGATAGTAAATGAAGTTTTCGAGGCTGCGAGACGGGCGAATCCCAACGCGGTATTGCTGTTAAACGATTTTGACACATCCCTTGATTATGAAATTTTGATAGATAAGTGCCTGCAAGCGGGTATCCCGATTGACGTGATCGGCATACAATCGCACCAGCACCAGGGTTATTGGGGGGCTAATAAGATACACGACGTGCTTGAGCGTTTTTCCCGCTTTGGCCTGCCTTTGCATTTTACTGAAAACACAATAATTTCAGGTGAGATAATGCCCCCGCACATAGTTGATTTGAACGATTGGCAGGTGAAGGAATGGCCTACTACCCCCGAAGGAGAGGAAAGGCAAATGCGCGAAATTATCGAAATGTACGAAATCCTTTTCTCTCATCCCAAAGTGCAGGCGATTACCACGTGGTCAGGCTCAGACGACGCATGGCTCCACGCGCCCGCCGGCTTCCTTCGCACCGACAACAGTGAGAAACTGGCGTACAAAGCGTTACGCGACAAATTAGAAAACGAATGGCGCACTATAAAAGACGGGCGCACCGATGAAAACGGCAATATAAAATTGGAAGGCTTTAAAGGCGCGTATGAAGTTTCGTGCATGGAAAAAACAGCCCTCTTTGAACTAGACGGTAATGATACGCTTGAACTTAAATTAATTTAAAATTTTTACGAAGAGGTTCACACAAAGAGCACAAAGGTACAAAGATCACAAAGGGGGAAGAAGGGGTTGTTGTTCGAAATATTAGCTTGAGCTTCACGATAAGATAACGGACAAAAACCCTTGATCCCTCTTCTTTGTGATCTTCTCTTCCTTTGTGTTCTTTGTGAGAGTTACCGCGAAAAAAAGCCGTCTTCCGGAATCGAACCGGAGACCTCATGATTACAAGTCAAGTGCTCTGCCAGCTGAGCTAAGACGGCGTTTTTTAACAACAAAACAGAGTTTATTTGTTATTTTTTATCATGTCAAGGCTATTTTTAACGTATTAATAAAAATCATCTTGACATATTTTTAAATTTTGTCTAAGCTCCTAACATGGCTGATTTAATATGTTCCCAGTGTCAAGCCCCTATATCCGACCCACTTGGGGTCTGCGATAAATGCGGTAATCATTCCAGACTGACTTGGCAGCAAAGGCTGAGCATTACCGCGGATAAGGGGAGTTTTAACGAGTTCGATTCGGGGATGAAATCGGGTAATCCGATTGAATTTCCCGGATACGAAGAGAAAATTAAAGAATTGCAAAAAAATTGCGAGACAGGCGAAGCCGTTGTTACTGGCCGTTGCAATATAAAAGGGTATCCTTGCGTCATCGGCATAATGGACAGCCGTTTTATGATGGCAAGCATGGGCAGCGTCGTGGGCGAAAAAATTACAAGGGCGATTGAATACGCTTCGGCGAATAAATTGCCCGTGGTTATTTTTTCAGCGTCTGGCGGAGCGCG
>NZ_BDHE01000062.1:0-2380 GCF_054786175.1 Treponema sp. R8-4-B8 | reverse complement strand
CATTCCATTTGGCAATATGCTGGCAACAACACCGTCACTCAAATAATTTCTTATCCGTATGCGGTAAAAAAAGCGCGCCTGTGTATCTGTCCATGTAGTTAGCCTCGCTGCTTAAATCCATGTACGTTATTTTATTGGCAATCTCATACATTTTTTTCCTTCTTTCTTCGCTAACCAGAGTAAGATACGCGCCCAAAACTGAAGTGTTGCCAAGAAAGGCAAACTTTTCGTTTGGAAGGCGCGGCAACAAGCCGATTGTTCTCGCGTCTTCAAGATCGAGAAACCTTCCAAAGCCGCCGGCTACGCAAAACTTTTCCACGTCGTTAAACGACATTCCCGCATTGTCAAGCATTGTTTGGCAGGCGGAGAAAATAGCGCCCTTCGCGCGGATAAAATTGTTAATGTCGTTTTCATTGAGCGATATTCCGTCGCAAAGAAAATATTCGCCTTTTTTTCGCGAAAACTTCCCTGCGGAGTCAATAATTCCCTTCCTGAAAAGTTCAGCGATAGCCGAAATTACCCCCGATCCGCAAATGCCGATTGGATCCGCGCCGCCGATTGTGAAGATTTGCGGTTTGCCGTTTTCGTCAATCAATACCCTTTCTATCGCTCCTGAACACGCCCGCACTCCGTGTTTTATTCCTCCACCCTCAAAAGCGGGACCGGCCGAGCAGGCGCAGGCGAAAATAAAATCGTTATTTCCTAGAACAATTTCTCCGTTAGTGCCAATGTCGATAAATAAAATAAGTCCGCCTGAATATTTTGGCGGCGCGGCAAGAGCGGTACAAAGCAACCCTGCGGTTATGTCGCCCCCCACATAGCTTCCCACGGCGGGAGCGAATAATACGGGAGCGTTTTCACACACGCCTATTCCTACCTGCACCGCCGTATAACATTGCGGCAGGAAAACTGCCGGAGTATACGGAGAAAGACGGATATATTCAGGAATGACGCCTAACAGTAAATGAGTCATTGTGGTATTTCCTGCCGCAGATACGCAAACTATCTGATTCGCCTCAATTCCTGTATCTTTACAGGCGGCAATTAATAACTCATTGATTGTTTTAAGTATCCGTGTTTTTAATTCGGGAAGGAATTTCTTCGCGTAATTAATCCGGCTTATCACGTCCAAACCGCATTCAATTTGACCGTTATAAGCGTTATGAACCGCGATAACTTTTCTGTCTTCCATGTCTGCAAGCCACAATGCTACTGTTGTGGTTCCTATATCGACGGCAATTCCATAAGCTTTCTGATGTTTTTTAGAAACGTCAACTATCTTGGCGACATCGTTTTCTATAAAATAAAAAGCCTGTACTTCGCCTTCCGGGAAAAAACTGCTTTCGATTGACGCGCCTGTTTGCTGACTCGGCGTAGAATTGGAGTTGCGTAATTTTTCAGGCAAAACAGCTAACACATTAAGAGGCATTTCTACGGCCTTACATTCCGTTCTTTTTGTAAACGCTTTTGTAAATCTGTCAATGTCAGATAACCCGTCCAACGGCGCGGGTTTCGCAATTTGAAGATTTACTTTTTTTAAAAACGATTCTTTGCTTTCAGGCAAATATTCGGACGGATCGTTAAAGTTTTCAAATTGACCTTCCCTGACGGAAGATTTTCCGTAAGCTGACTTTGGAATCTCCACTGTAATTGGCTCATCAGGAACGGCGGTCTGGCAAAGAAGCGCGTCTTTAACGCTTTCCCCATTGCCCCTAGACGCGGTTATTTTTACGCGGCATTTTTGGCACGTTCCCTTGCCGCCGCACGGAGTCTCAACAAATATTTTGGCGGAACGCGCGGCGGACAGGAGCGATGTGCCTTTTTCAGCTTCTACTGTGATATTATCCGGTAAAAAAGTTATTTTTGGCATTATTTTTTCATCAGTACATTTTTAATAAAGCCTTCCAAATCTCCGGCTTCACCGGGACCGACAAGAACTTTATAACCCGGCATATTTTCTTCAAGCTCGCCTGATATTTGCGCGACATAACCGGGGATAACAATTTGTTTTGTTTCAGTCTGTTTTTCTATGTCTATCTCCTTAATAAACTTGGCGATTGAAGAGCCTGAAAATTTTCCCGCCGCCCACGCCGTCAGCACGCTAAAACCCTCACATTCGGGGATAACAAGCCACGCTGAAATGCCGCTATTTTCAATTTCTCCTGAAACCAAAAAGTAGGTTAGCGAAAAATTTGTCGTTACAAAAATAGGCGACTTTTTATCAGGCTCGCCTATCGCGTAAAGTTTCGGCTCTACCTGAATTGGTTTTTGCGGGTCCGTATAAATATTTTGGCGTAATGTAAACAACGGCATAAGTTGCGCGGGATCAAAAGTTGGCATAACTATTATTCCACCAAATTTATCAATCTCCGTAAATGCG
>NZ_BDHE01000061.1:0-2430 GCF_054786175.1 Treponema sp. R8-4-B8 | reverse complement strand
ATTCTTATATTTTTTCTTATAACGCCTATTTTAATGTTTCTTTTTTCTTTCTCTTCCATGTTTTTATAACTTTTAATGTACGCAGCCGCTTTTCCCGTGTAAAAGCTAATGCCAATCACGAGCATAATAACGGCGATTGTATAACAAATTACCATGATAATATCCCCCGTTTCCATTTTCTCTTTTCTCCGACCAAAGCTCCGCCTAAGTGTCTTTTACACACTTTTTTGCGGGAAAAATTTACTGTGATCGGGTAGTAACTTCTTTAACAGAAGCCGTCCGTTACGCTTATATCAACGATATGCCGCGTAATGGGTTCTCTTTTTCATGTAAAATGAGGAAGTTATAGGCTTTTTGGCTAATTAATGACGCTATGCTATGTATTTGCGCTCAAGAATGAGGGACAAACAGCCTATAGCCGCCTATTACATGGTTCAATTTGCCGGTACTACTACCGCCAGGATCGTCCATAGACTGCCCTCCTTTGTTAGGATAAGACCGCCTTGCTCTGCGGTCTTTTAACATTTATTGAAAATTAACAAATTTTTTGTTTTCTGTCAAGTGGATGAGAAAAGAATATTTACCGCGAACCACACGATACTAGTAGTCTGTAACAACTAAATATTCCCAAGAATATCCTCTCGCAGAGGCGCAGAGGCGCAAAGGTGTTGTTTGTGAGATTATCGTTTTTCCTTCAAGATTTGTAGTTAAACTAATATATCTAGATCAATAATGGGCTATCGGACAGGAACTTTGCGCCTTTGCGCCTTTGCGAGAGAAAATTTGAGAATAATTCTTTGTAAAGTTTTAAATGTTACCGGTTGTCAGCGCACAGTCCAACTGCAAAATTAACAAAGCTTTCAAAGTATTGCGGACTTAAGAGCGAAGGGGTGTCTTTAGCGTTGTTCATATTGCGCCATGTTTCGGGCAGATGGCGGTATTCGGCGGGGGCTTTTATTTCGCCTGAGATGATTAAGTTTCCAAAGTCGGGACGGTCGCGTAACAGAGTCTCGTATAGGGCGGCTTCGTTATCGGGGAGCATGGTAACGGTTTGGGCTGCAAGACCGGCGCGGAGGAAACCAACGTCATCGGAGAACGGGGTAGGGGCGAGCAGTACTTTTTCTAGGCGAAGTTGCTGGGCGGTTTCTAAGGCGTGATCCCGCAGGGAGGCGATGAGTTTTCTTACATTGCGAATATTAGGGTAGTTGCCGTCCTGACTGCCGGCTTCTAATAATAAATCAGTTGTTGTGGAAAAAATAAATACTCCTCCAATGCCGCACGCGTCAAAATTGTAAATTTTTGCCTTCTCAAGCCCCCAGCTTTTTATTTTTTTCGCTAAGGTGAACGAACCTTGTTTTTCAAAACTTTCGCCTGCGGATAATTCTTCCTTATCAGTAAATACTATCATCCAGCGGTCAATGTTTTTTTGCGCCAGAGTGACGGCGGCTTTTAATAAATGAAATACGGCGATGCTGTTGTCATTCGCGCCTGGGCTGCCCGATACGCGGTCGTAGTGGGCGGAAAAAAGATACGGGTCTGTGCCGCTAAACGGGAAAATGCCTTTTGCGGAGCGTAAGGATTTTTGGCCGGGAGGGAAAATAAAAATATGACGGTTTCCCTCCACTGAGATAACTGTAGAGTTAAATTTTAACGCCGAAATCGCGTCCAATAAAATCGCGTAACGGTCGGCGTCCGGGGCTATGAAGTCAAAATAACGGTCATAAGGGCTTTTTTTTGCCCATTCAGGCGTTTTCACGCGGTTATTTTTTCCGCCTTAAATGAATACGAAGGCGTGACAAGCTCCTGTTGCGTGTCAATTATTTTCAATTCTATCAGCGCGCCGCTTTTAGCGTTAGCCGCTTTAAAACTTGCCTCTAAAATGCCAAAGACTGACGCCGTACACAACTCTAAAGTTTTTTTAAGGTTTTTGGTTTCAAGATAGCGCGATAAAAAAACAGCCGCCGTCATGTCCCCCGTTCCCGCGACTCCCTTGCCAAGCGGCAATTCGGGGGTTGTAATTTTATAAATTTCATTTTTATCGGAGGCTATCATGGAAAGCTCCCCTTCTTTTTCCTTGTAACTTGTTACAAGCACGATGGAAGGCCCCATCTCATGCAGGACGTTTATCGCTTTAAGCGTGTCACTGATATTTTGCGTAGTTATTCCCGTTATAGCGTCAAGCTCAAACTGGTTTGGCGTTATTATATCGGCTAACGGTATAAGCTCCTTGTTAAAAATGCCTGGGATATCCGGTTTAACATAAAAACCGCGCCCAACGTCACCCATTACCGGATCGCAGGCGTAAAGCGCGTTAGGTGATTGGCTTCGTACCTTTTTAACCGCGTCCGCGATCGACATGGCGACTGACGCGTCGCCCAAATAGCCTGAAAGCACGGCTTCACAGCGGTTTAACACGCCCCTTTCTTCAAT
>NZ_BDHE01000060.1:0-2507 GCF_054786175.1 Treponema sp. R8-4-B8 | reverse complement strand
CCGATAAAAGCCTTTTTCCCGTAACAGCCGTCTTCTCCCGCGAAAATTACCGGCTTTCCAAGTTTCTTTTCAAGATACGCCGCGACAGGAGCCATGCGGTGCTTGCCCTTGATATACTTGTCCTTGTCAAATGTTTTGCCGTCCTTCTCGGCTTTTTCCTGCGCTTTCTTCGCGTCTTTGGAAGGATCGCCCAAGTGCGACATTAACGTTAGGGATTTAACTCCCTGCTCCAGAATGTATTTAATGGTAGGAATTGCCGCGACAATTCGCGTATCGTCCTGCACCACCCCGTCTTTCATGGGAACGTTAAAATCCACGCGCATTATTATGCGCTTGCCTTTCAGATCAACTGATTTTACGGTCTTGATCATTATTTACTCCTTTATCAATTAATGAGCAATGTCTTTGTAAGCAATCTATTCGTGATGGTTCCACGCATAGCTTGATTACATTGTTCATTGCTCATTTTTCATTTCTCACTGCTCACTGCTCATTACTCACTGTTCATTATTTCTTATCAATGTACTTTATCAAATCGACAATCTTATTCGAGTAGCCCCACTCGTTGTCGTACCATGAAACTACCTTAAAGAAGCGTTTTTCGCCTTTGAGGTTGTTTTCAAGGGTGGCTTTGCTGTCATAAATTGAAGTGTGGGTATTGTGAATGATGTCGGTTGAAACGATTTCCTCATCGCAGTATGCAAGAACTCCCTTCATGTAGGTTTCCGAAGCTTTTTTCATGGCCGCGTCAATTTCTTGAATAGATGTGTCTTTATTAGCGCGGAAAGTCAGATCTACCACTGAGCCGGTGGGTGTGGGAACGCGGAAGCTCATTCCGGTGAGTTTGCCCTTGGTGACGGGAAGCACTTCGCCTACGGCTTTTGCCGCGCCGGTTGTGGATGGAATAATATTGATAGCCGCAGCGCGTCCGCCTCTCCAGTCCTTCTGGGAAACGCCGTCTACGGTTTTCTGTGTGGCGGTATAGGAGTGAATGGTGGTCATAAGGCCGGTTTCAATCCCAAATCCTTCCTTAAGAATTACATGAACTATCGGCGCAAGGCAGTTTGTGGTGCAGCTTGCGTTGGACAGAACATGGTGCTTTGACGGATCGTATTCATTCTCGTTCACGCCCATGACGATGGTCTTAACCGGTTTGGATTCATCTTGCGATTTGCCCGGCGCTGAAATAATGACCTTTTTCGCTCCGGCGGCAATGTGACCGTAAGCCTTCTCGTTGGTATAAATACCTGTGGATTCTACCACATAGTCGATTCCCATTTCCTTCCAGGGAAGCTGATCCGGAGTAAGCCCCTTGCCGGACAGACATTTAATTTTGTGGCCGTTGACCACCAGAACATCATCACCATCGGTGCCGATGTCGGCCTTCATCTGACCCTGTGTTGAGTCGTATTTTAACTGATAGGCGAAGTATTTTGCGTCGGTGGAAATATCAACCACAGCTACTACTTCAATCTTGTCTTTTCCCAGCAATCCCTGTCCTACCAGAGCCTGGAACACCAAGCGCCCGATGCGCCCGAACCCATTAATCGCGACTTTCATAAAAGTCCTCCTATTTTCTCAATTTTTAACATGGTACATCAAATCATAATAAATGTATATATATTTTATTCGCTTGACAGTGAACAATATATGTTCATATAATAAAAATGATATTTGAGTTTTCGTCATTTTTGACGAAAGCAGGAGGCAGTAAATGCATATGACTTTAGGAATTATCATTGACGGATTTTCAGAATACAAGCCTGTTTTGCATAAAATAAACAACACAAAAGCGCAAATTCGAGGGTTTCACTACTATTCTGCCGAGCTTTTTGAAACTGATCCCGAATACGTTTATGTCGTCAATTCCGACAAAATCACAAAGACCTTTTGTGAGAATTGCCCAAAACATATCCTCATTTGCGGCAATATTCCCAAAGATATTCCTGAAAAAGCCGATACTATCATTCATCTCCAAAAGAGCGTTCCTGTTGAGACGATAATTCAAACGGGGAACGCGCTTCTTGCCTCCTATGACGCGTGGCATGACTCGCTTCTTTTGGCTGTTATTAACCACAAACCTATTGATGTTTTTTTAAATATCGCGGCGCAGAAGCTTTTAAACCCTATACTTGTTATGAATAATAATTTGAGCATTATAGGCACAGCCGGTTCTATTTCATGCCCTACCGAGGGAACCATTTGGGAAAAAGTCAATGTACCCGGATTTGTAATGGACAGTTTTTATACTCCCGAAGAAATACGCAAAATTTCCCTGCATATCGCTCAAAAGAGCGGTCAAATCCTTATTCTTCACCCAAAGAACGATCCTGCCCACTCCACTTTAGGGATACATATTTGGATAGACGGCAAGCTCTACGGCGCCATAGGGACGGTGGACATGAACGTGCCGTTTACTGAAGGGCAGAAGGAAGCCCTTGTTATTATTGCCAATGTATTGAAGCTGTATTTTCAAAACCACAGTATCTATATGCAAATTGCGGAAA
>NZ_BDHE01000059.1:0-2558 GCF_054786175.1 Treponema sp. R8-4-B8 | reverse complement strand
GGTTGGCAAAATCGAGGCGCTTGGGGCGATAGGCTGCTCTCTTTTGCGCTTGGCCCTGCCTGATATCGAGTACGCAGAAGCCCTCGGACGGCTTTCCGAGATGGTTTCTATGCCCCTTTGCGCTGATATTCATTTTGACCATAAAATCGCCCTTCGCTGCATGGATTTTCCAGTGTCAAAAATCCGTATTAACCCCGGAAATATCGGCGACAGGGAAAAAATCCGCGCCGTTCTGGAAAAAGCCGCAAAATGCGGCATCCCAATCCGCATCGGGGTAAATGCAGGCAGCCTCCCCCTAGATATCCGCGAAAGGGTAGAACAGGGTTTTAGCGCCTGTGAAGCGCTCGTGGAGGCGGCGCAAAGGGAAATATCCCTTTTTGAAGAGTTTGGTTTTAATGATTATCTGGTATCAATGAAAGCCAGTACAATTGCCGATACTATAAATGCCAACAAAATTCTCCGTCTTCGGGCTCCTACAATCCTCCATGTAGGAGTTACCGAAGCGGGACCCCTAGTAGCCGGCGTGGTCAGAAACGCTGCTGCCCTATTAAATCTGCTGGCGGAGGGGATTGGCGACACAATCAGGGTGTCGTTGTCGGACACAATGGAGAACGAGGTTATAGCCGGCAGGGAGATTATTGCGGCTGCGGCCCAGCTTGCGTCCGAAAACGCAAGATTAAAGTCAGGCGGCGTGAATATTATTTCCTGCCCCCGTTGCGGCAGGCACGGTTTTGACACCCACGGCTTTACTGCTAGGTGGCTACAAAAACTTTATGCTATTGGAAAGGACATAACCGTGGCAATTATGGGTTGCGAGGTAAACGGCCCCATAGAGGCAAAACACGCCGATTTAGGCATTACGGGAGCAGGAGACAAGGTATTGATTTTTAAGAATGGAAAAGTGATAAAAACCATAACTGCCGCCGAGGCAGACGCGGTTTTTGAAGAGGAATTAAAAAGTTTATGAAAAAGACAATATTTTTGCCTTTGTTATTAATATTTTTTGCGCCGCTTTACGCGCAATCAATACCGTGGTGGCTTTCTTTTGAATATGGCAAACAAGAGTTCCGCTCAGGCGATTACGGGTCGGCTTTATTGCTGTTTGAAGACGCGCGGCGCGACAGACGCGCCATGTATGAGCAGATGGAGCGCGACTTAATTCATCTGATGTCCGAGAGGGAAGTGCGAAGAATAGGGGACTACCTTGACAAAGTGGACAAATACGCCCGCGACCATCTTTACAGAGCCGCGACCGCCGCGCTTGACGAGCTTTATTACCGTATTCCAAAATCAAGTTTTGATAATTCCGCGAACGCGGCTCTTGCGGCTTTCAATAAATTAAAAGATTATCCCGAAGCCGAGTACTGGATTGGCGAAGTTTACAGGGTAGAAGGCGAGCTGTCCCTCGCGTTAGCCCAATACAAAAAAGCGTATTCAATGCGCGTCGGAAATGCTCCCCTTGTCACTGAAGACCCGGGCTTTGGCGTGGCGTTACAGTATAAAATAGCGGGTATCCATGACACAAGGCAGGAATATATCGAGATGATAAGGATTTATGAATCGATAATTAACGACTCAGACACTCTTTGGGTTAATTCAAACAAAGCGGTAGTTGGTTATCTAAGCAACGGTTCGCAGAATGTTTCATTACCCTATGATCAGGCTTCCGCGTCATTTGAAAGATCAGCCATGACAAAAACATTAACGGAGAACGGTATTAGCCGTTTTCTGGAATTGTACAGATACAACAACAGGACCGTAGAAAAAGCGCACAGGTTTTTAGGCTATTATTACGTTGCCCGCGGCCGCCCGTCTGCCGAGCCTCATCTGATGTTCGCGTTCCTGATTCAAAATTCTATCATTATGGAAGAGATAAAACGCCATCAATATGATTTTTCTTTTACCACTAATAAAGAAACGCGTGAAAACCATGTGCATAGTCTTTCAGAATTAACCGAGTATATTAACAAAAACCCCCTTCTTGCGTCATACATAGAAGAAGTTGAGTATTATAAAACCGCCTATTATTTCAGCATGAGCCTTTACAGGAATATGAAGACTTCTCTAGCCCGCTCCATCTGGGAATTTCTCGCTTCTGTTCCGCAAGCCGGCGAATGGTACAACCGCGCCGTTAACCAGTTACGTAATCCTCACTATGAACCAATTATTGAATTGCCTAATTAATTTAAGAAGACCTCACACAAAGAGCACAAAGGTACAAAGATCACAAAGGGGCAATAAGGGGTTTTTGTCCGTTATCTTATCGTGAAGCTACACGCATAGCTTTCGGACAGAAACCCCCTCTTCCCTCTTCTTTGTGTTCTTCTCTTCCTTTTAGTTCTTTGTGTGAACTCTTTAGAAAAAATCCCCCTGTCGGGCAACCCGGATTTGAACCGGGGACCCCAAGTCCCCCAGACTTGTACGCTGAACCAACTGCGCTATTGCCCGGCAGGGGAATCTGTTTTGTTACAATAACAAAACGGCAGGTTTTTGTCAATGTAACGAAAAATAACGCTTACGCTACATATTCAACACTGACTTAGCGTAATCAGCAGGCG
>NZ_BDHE01000058.1:0-2576 GCF_054786175.1 Treponema sp. R8-4-B8 | reverse complement strand
TCTTCAACATCGGCATGTCAGTTCCAAACGCTTTTGCGGCTTCCTCAGCTGTTTTTACGCCCGCGATTATTACAGGTGGCGAAGTTACTCTGGAACCTAATGAATTAAAAACAGCTTCAATATCAGCGGTTGAAACAGAAATTAACCGTTCTAGTTTTCTTTTATAGTAGCTTTCTTCGATGCCGTAAAGAAACCTGTAAAAGTCAACCATGCCTTTTTCCGAGGCGGTTTGCGGGCGCGTCTCTTTCGAGTAACACCCAATTATTGATTTAACAAGATAGTCCTCGGAACATTTTCCGTAAGAGCTGTCTTTAAAAATAGAAGAAATCACATCTAATGAACGCAGGGGATTCGGATCGCGGTATGTGGCGAAAGACACGCAGTTTTCAAGTGAATTGCTGTTGATAAAAGCGCCGTAAGCGCCGCCTTTCATCCGTATATCTTCCCACAACGCCCCGGTACTCAACTGGTGCGTTAAAACAAGTTCTGTAATTTGTTCCAAAGTGTCAAAAGGCACGGAATTTAACGTCAACGCCGCAAAACCCACTTGCAAAGACTTGGAAGCAAAAACTTCAGGTGCTTGCGTCCCTGCGCCTATTTCTGCTGAAAGTCGGGGCAAAGGCGGACCAAAGCGGCTGAATCTTTGCGCTATTTCCGCTCCTGCGGCATTAAGAGCGTTTCCTGTGATGTTTACAATAAGCCCCGCCTTAATAATTTTTTCTCTAATGTATTGCAATTTGTTAATTATTTCCCCAGTATCGAACCCGGCAAGCTGATGAACAAATTCAATCTGTGAAATTCCAGAGTATTTTTCTTCCACTCTTTTTGAACGCGAATTAAAACGGCCTGCCCTGCTTGATGAATAAATATGCCCCATTGGCGCAAGGCTGGAATTAATTTCGTTTTTCATTTCCAAAACAAGATCATTTATTCTTCTGCGGTCGGAAAAATCCGCTTCGCAGATTACGCGCATTGCAAGATCGGCCGTCGGCGCAATTTTTTCATCAAGGCATTTTAGACGGAAAATTATCCAGTCGCGGCCTGACAAATCAAAATTACCCGACGCGGTTTGCAACTGCATGGGAGTGTTCTTTACTGCCGACCCCGTGTGAAGAACCGCGTTAAAACCGCCAACAGTACGCGCCAGTAAACTTGACACTTCCCCATAATCCATGCCGGGAAGCCCGATGGATGTAATCACTCTGGAAAATAACGGCAGCCAGGAATAGTCTTCGGGAGGCAAAATATCTATCGGGAAAGCCAAATCCATATATGTAATGCCATTAGTGTAAATATCATGGCAAAGAGCGGGAACTCCGCGCAAATCTTCATGGCTGCGCGGAATAATATCTTCATTTGCGGTAAGATCGTTACGCGAAAGGTGAGGGATTGCCGCAAGCGCCTGCGGAGTGTCCGCTTCGCTTTGGATTTTTTCCAGTTCTTTGGACTTATCTAAAATTTGCCTCTGTTCTTCTTTACTTAATTTTTTATGAATATTTTTTAACTCTTTAGAAAGTTTCTTTTCCTGTTTATGCAAGAAATCATCTTTTGGCTCTAAGATAACAAGGGCGCGGTGCGGGTTATCAAGAAAATATTTTTGTATTAAAGATTCAAAATACTTTTTATCGCGTAAAAGATTTTCTTTTATTTTACTAAGAGGCCCGTTAATCAGCAACCCTTCCCACGGGTTACAGCCGTGCTGCCACGCCCTAAGAGAACGGCGCATCCAAACAAGGGAGAACGGCCCTCCTGAACGGCGTATTTCACGCTGGGAAAACTCAAGCGATAAAAGAGCCGCTTCTATTTCTTCCGGCGGAATACCTTCGCTCACAAGCCTACGAAGTTCCCCCATTATCAATTTTTCTATTGCCTCGCTTTTTTGCTTTACATTTCCCTTTACGCCTCTTAATCCCACGACAAATAAAGTTTCCCTAATCTCGCCTTCAAGCCCCGACACGGGGGTAATATCTTCTCCAAGACCGGACTCAATCAACGTTCTTGTCAAAGGAGAACCGTCGTGTCCCAAAAGAATTTCCGCAAGCGCTACTAACGCTAAATTTTCGTTAATATCGGTAACATCGGAACAAAGCCATGATAGAAAAATTGTTGATTTACTTTCGCTGCCCGAAGGACATTGCACATGATATTTTTTAGGTTCTTTCCAGCGCTGCGCTTTAACAATTGGATCACACGCCTTACCACCTTCCATTTTGGAAAAAAATTCATCGTTTAAAAAGGCAAGCTGTTTTTCCGTGGGAATATTGCCCGCAAGAAAAATTTTGCAATTAGCGGGAGAATAACGGCTGCGATGGAATTTTTTTAAGCCTTCCAATGTTAATTGCGGAATTGCCTGAGGATCGCCGCCTGATTCAAAACCGTAGGGAGTGTCCGGCATCACCGCTTTTACCGACCAGAGTCCCGCGTAAGTGTCAAGCGATGAATAAGCGCCTTTCATCTCATTGTAAACAACACCGGTAATTACAAGCTTTTCATTCTGATACTCCATCCTGTGTCCTTCCTGCATGAATGTCCATTCGGGAAGCAGTGGGCGAAAAACTGATTCGCCGTATCCCGAC
>NZ_BDHE01000057.1:0-2668 GCF_054786175.1 Treponema sp. R8-4-B8 | reverse complement strand
TATTATCAGAGAATGACCAATTATTTGCGTCTAAGTACAAATTAATTCTTCCTACAGAAGAAGAATTAACCGCAGAACTTGATAGGAATGTGCGCTATCTGCGCGAAACACGGGATGATTTATAGGTAATTTAAGTTTATCAATTTGCTCCTGATCATGAAGTGTATTTGTGATAAAATTTGTACAAAACATAAAAAAGATTGACATTTTTACATAAATTCTGTATATTATGCAACATACGGTTAAAAAGTCTAAACTTACGAGGATATAAAATGAAAAAACGTCAGACAACATTACTTAATCTGATAATTGTTATGGGCATAGCATTTATCGGCTGTAATGATCCCGAAACTAAGCCTGTTACCTATACGGTAGCATTTAACGCTAATGGGGCTGTCGGAACGGTTCCGGCACCGCAAACAGTAGCAGCGGGCGCGTTAACAACTTTGCCGGATAGAGGTAAATTAAGCAAAGCCGGAAGTGTTTTTATGGGGTGGAGCGAGAGTTCAGACGGGAATGACCCGATACTTTTCGCCGGAGATTCCGTTTTTGTGACTAAAAATATAATTTTTTACGCGCAGTGGCTTGTCCAATACAATGTGACATTTAACGGTAACGGCGCAAGCGGAACGCCGCCTTTATTACAAAAGGTCAATCCCGGCGAAGTTATCATTCTTCCCGACATAGGAGACTTGAACATTTCAGAGAATATATTTTGCGGCTGGTGTGAAAGCCCGGGCGGCGGAGGAACAATATATACTATCGGGGCTATCATTACCATTACCAGAAACATGATTTTCTACGCCCAATGGCTTGACGGCTCAAGACCGCAATATACCGTTACCTTCAACGCCAACGGCGCGACGAGCGGAGCAGTTCCTGCGCCGCAGACAGCGTACTCAGGCATCAGCATCACAGTTCCGGGACAGGGGACGCTTGCGTACAGCGGAAAAATATTTGGCGGATGGAACACGCAGAGCAATGGCGGTGGAACAAACTATACGATTAACGCTGTTTATACCGTTACAGAAAATGTGACGTTATACGCTAAATGGCAGAGTGCGGTTCAATACACCGTCACCTATAATGCCAATGGCGGAAGTGGTAATTCACCGGAAACAAAAACTTTTAATGAAGGTGAAATATTAATTTTACCAGAAGCAGACGGCTTAAGTAGAGAAGGTTATATATTTAAATGTTGGAATACATCTTCAACGGGTACAGGTTCAAGTTATAATGCAGGATCAAGTGTATCGGTATATACAAATATGAATTTTTATGCAATTTAGGATTTATTATTGCCAACAAACCTTTCTTTGGAGCAAGCAATAGCTTGGATAAGTGTAAATGGCACAAATAACAGTGAATATGTTGTTACGTTACGTGAAAACAATGCTTTATCTGGTATTTCGTTAAATTTTTCTGGTAAAAAAATTACCATAAAACTACAGGGCATTGGCGAAGAAAGAATTGTACTTCTTAATTCAAATACAGCACTTTTCTCTATAAATAGAGATGTAACATTAATTCTTGATAACATGGTTACCTTAAAAGGTTTGTCTACTAATACAGATAATGAAGTAATTAAGGTTATTGGTGGGACACTCATAATGAATGATGGTTCAAAAATATGTGATAATTCGGGCGGAGGAGTATTAGTTACTTCATCAACAGGAACTGTAACTTCTGGGAAATTTATTATGAATGGTGGAGAAATAAGTGGGCATATAACAACGTCGTCTGGCTTTTACGGGATTGGTGTTTGTATCGAATATGGAGATTTTATCATGGAAGGAGGTGAAATCAAAAATAATTTCGGTGGTTATGGAGCAGGTGTTGCGATCTATTCACGAGGCAATTCTACATTTACAATGAATGGCGGCAGTATTAATAATAATAAAGCGTATTGGGGTGGGGGTGTTTGTGTTTATAATCCTTTGGGAGAGGTTAAAGCCGAATTTATTATGACTGGTTCAGCAGAAATTTGCAATAATGAGGCTGGAGGAGGAGGTGGTGTACATATTGGTCGATTAGGTGCTGGATCTGGTGGTGAAAATTGTTTTTTCAATATGAACGGAGGAGCAATATTTAATAATACAACAACAAGAGGTACAGGTGATTATGGTGGTGGCGGTGGTGTTCGTGTTGGTAGAGGTGGTATTTTTTATAAATCAAATACAGGAAATGCGGTAATATATGGTGGTAATGCAACATCAGAGTTATCAAATAAATCTCCAAATATGACAAGTGGTAATGCTGTTTTTGGTTATAACAAAAATGGTTCCAGCATCAAAAGAGATTGGACGGCACAATCATATGTTTTGCTTGATAGTTCTGTAAATGGTAATGAAGGTGGGTGGGATTAAAAGATATTTACTACAAATATGCTATAGCGATAATGCGTGTTATCTGACACCGCTTTTTCATAGGTACCTTGCCTTGCAAGGGTACACCATATATGTGAGGTTACACAATAGTAAAATGCCTATTAGTGCTAGAAGATGTATGCCCAATAAATCCTTGAGTACAGGCGGGCAGGCTCAACATCATAAACTTAAGCTAGCAGACAATCAAAAAAAGCGTTAGGATCAGAAAAGGGGCTATGAGCGAATATGAAACTCGTTTGCGAATAGAACAGTTGTTTTTGGGAATACGCAGTGAATGGATA
>NZ_BDHE01000056.1:0-2727 GCF_054786175.1 Treponema sp. R8-4-B8 | reverse complement strand
GGTGGAAGGCGGCGCGAAAGAAGTAAGCGAAGAGCTGATGATACAGGCGCTTGATAAAGCCCACGCCATGATTAAGGAATTTTGCGCGTTGCAGGAAAAACTGCGCGAGCTTGCGGGAAAGCCTAAGCTCCCCCTCACTCCGCTTCCTTATTCCCTTGAAAACGCGGACGCCATACGAGGAACTGCTTTTCCAAGACTGCAAACAGCCTGCTTCCTTCCAACAAAACTGGAAAGGCACGACGGCATTAAAGCCGTTAAAACTGAATTGGCGGCCCAACACTCGGCGCAGCTTGAAGATGAAAACCAAAAAAAACTTTTCGACGCGTTATTTGAGGATATGCAGTATGAAATCCTGCGCTCGTCAATTTTGAATAACGGAAAGCGCGTTGACGGCAGGGGGTTGGAAGATATCCGCAACATCACTTGCGAAGTGGGAATTTTACAGCGTACCCACGGCTCGGCGTTATTCACCCGGGGTGAGACTCAGGCGCTTGCGGTAACGACATTGGGAACGGTTTTTGATGAACAGATTTTCGACGATATTGAAGGCGATAAGCGCGAAAACTTTATGCTGCATTACAACTTTCCCCCTTATTCAGTCGGCGAAGTCGGCAGAATGGGAACAGGACGCAGGGAAATAGGGCATGGCAATTTGGCGCAACGTTCTTTAAAAGCGATGATTCCCACAAAAGACGAATTCCCGTATACGGTCCGCGTCGTCTCGGAAATTATGGAGTCTAACGGATCTTCTTCGATGGCGTCAGTCTGCGGCGGAACTCTTTCCATGCTTCACGCGGGAGTACCGATGAAAAAACCCGTGGCGGGCATCGCGATGGGGCTTATCACCGAAGGAAAAGCCGGTCCTGGCGACAGGTTCGCCGTGTTATCTGACATTTTAGGCGAGGAAGACCACTTGGGAGACATGGACTTTAAAGTCGCCGGAACAAAAGACGGCATAACTGGCTTTCAAATGGACATAAAAATCGCCGGTGTCAGTTCTGAAATTATGCGAAAGGCGCTTGATCAGGCAAAACGGGGAAGGATGCATATTCTTTCGATAATGAACCAGTGTATAGACAAGCCTGTCGAGCAGATCAGCGAATACGCTCCCAAGATTGTCACTTTACGGATCGATATTGATAAAATCGGTGCGCTTATCGGCCCAGGCGGAAAAAACATAAAAGCGTTATGTGAACAATATTCGGTAAAAATTAACACGGAGGACGACGGCACTGTAACAATTTTCGGCAAGAGCACGAAGGACGCGGAAGACGCTAAAGCGGCGGTTGTCGGCATAGCGTGCGACCCGGAAGTTGACAGAGTATACAACGGAACTGTAAAGCGCATAATGGAATTTGGCGCGTTTGTGGAGATACTGCCCGGCAAGGAAGGACTTGTCCACATAAGCAAGCTTTCAAGGAAAAGGATCGAGAAGGTGACGGACGTGTTAAAGGAAGGCCAGCAGATTCAGGTCAAATTGCTTGAAATTGACAAACAGGGCCGTCTCAATCTTTCGTATATCGACGCGATTGATCCGACAGGCGCCCCTGAAGCGAAAAGCGGCAATCAACGCAGGAATTAAAATCGAAATTCCGCGTGGTTGATGGGCTAATACCTAAATTTGAACCGCGAAAGCATTATAATTAAAGATGGGAGCGAATGCCCAGCTTGTTATCGCTCCCATTTGCATGGAGAACATTGCGGAGGTTGGCGAGCTTTGCGTAACGACAAGAGGCGGTTTTGGATCTGTCGGCGCATAGAGGCGGCGCAAATAGCGGCGTTATTATTGGAATGATAATGAAAGATTTGATTAATTCAATTATTTTTTATTTTCAACGGCGAAACGCTAATTCTCTTGAAAGCAAACGCTTTTTGTCCAAAACTATATTCAATTATATATTATCCGAAATGTTTTTCTCATTTATTATTTGTTTCGGCTTTTCTTCTAAAAATGTCGGGATGTTCGTCATATGACTCATCAATAGAAAAAGGGTATATCCGCAATATGCCTTCTTCATCGTAGCGGTAAATGACGGCGTTTTTAAATTCCCAATAACCGCCCTTCCACTCGGCGGATGGGGCGCGAATCTGCGAGACAAACGAGCCGTCTTTATTCATCTCCACGACGCTTACGCCGTTTAAAATATTTTTTTCGCTGTCAAAATAATCAACCGAATAAATTACAAGCCCGTTTCTGGCCTTTATGACAATATCCGAGTTGCTTTCAGTAACATACTGTTTTAACGCCCGCCTTGAAAGTTCATTTTTTTGTTTAAGCGTAGGTATTACTATTCTGTCGTCAAGGTAAAAAGAAAAAATAGAAGCGGCTAAACCGACCACAACAAAAGAAATGCTAAACCGCCATAATGGTATTCCGGTCGCGAATACGCTTGTCAGTTCGTTTCTTGCGTAAAGATCACCTAACGTATACGCCGCGGCAAAAAGCAGGGACATCGGCATTGAGTATGAAATGCTTTTGGGAATAAAATAAAGGCTTATTTTTAAAATCGTCTTTATGGGCACTTCATTGTTAAGATAACGGATTAAATTTGCAAACAGATCTATAAGCAAAAGCAAAAATACAAACATAGAAATAGCAATAAAAAAAATAGGCAAAAATTGGCGGATAAGATATTTGTCAAGTATCATTATTTTATTCATTTACGCACCTTAATAACGGCAAGAACAAGCCCTATAAATAAAAAGAAAAAATTGGGAAGCCACATC
>NZ_BDHE01000055.1:0-2809 GCF_054786175.1 Treponema sp. R8-4-B8 | reverse complement strand
TGTTCGGCTAGGTCGCCTGAAGGCTCCCACGCCTCACTCCACCCACATTTTTTTGTGCCCGAAAAACCGCTTCGCGGTTTTCTTATCGGGCGCAAAAAAACGTCGTTTACCGCCAAACGTTATGCGACATAAAATGTAATATAAACAGCTAAAAATTGACATTTTATGATAAAAGATAAGTTTTGGAATTTAGATTTATTGTATGTGCCTTACGGCGTAATAGGAATTTGAGGTATTTATACTAGGATACTACGGAGCAGTAAGCAGAAAAGCCCCTTTTTTGTTATAGTTGTTCATTTTGTGCCGTTTGAGGCAGTACTTCAGCCCAATGTGGGCTAGTATTTTCCCCTACTTGCCAAAATTCACCGAAAATGGCATAATAGATATTATGCCTAGAAAAAGATTTTTCCCTGATGATTTCACTGATAAGCTCATAAATGGGGATTGCCTTTCTATAATGAAAGAAATGCCTAATGAATGCCTAGATTTAGTAGTAACATCACCGCCTTACAATTTGAAGAATTCTACCGGAAATGGTATGAAAGATGGTCGAGGTGGAAAATGGAAAAATGCGGCATTAATAAACGGATATAGCCACCATGATGATAATATGCCCCATGATGAATACGCAAAATGGCAACGTGACTGTTTATCAGAAATGTTTCGTTTACTAAAACCTGATGGGGCAATATTTTACAATCATAAGTGGCGTGTCCAAGACGGTTTATTGCAAGACAGGCAGGATATAGTAGCAGGTTTTCCTGTAAGACAAATAATAATTTGGAAAAGAAAAGGTGGAATTAACTTTAATCCTGGTTATTTTTTGCCAACTTATGAAGTAATTTATTTAATTGCAAAGCCTGAATTCAGACTTGCTCCAAAAGCTAATGCTTATGGTGATATATGGGAATTTACGCAAGAAATGAATAACTCACACCCTGCACCTTTTCCTGTAGATTTAATTAGCAGGATAATTTCTTCAACTTGTGCCAATATTGTGTTGGACCCTTTTATGGGTTCTGGTACAACAGCAATTGCGGCACTTATGAACAGTAGGCATTATATTGGCATTGAAATTTCTCCAGAATATAATGCCCTTGCTAAAAACAGAATTAAAAATTATTTTAAGCAGTATGACGAATTGAATACTAAAAAAGGGGTAAGTTATGGAGTTAGCCGAATTGTTGCAGCCGTCTAATAGTCCTTGGTATTCCGCTTATTGGTTTTCTCGAATGTTAATAAATGGCGATAAATATGTAGCAATTGGGAAAGAACCGAAATTATTAACACTCATCTCATCAAGTTTGAACCTCGTTGCAAATGAAAATAAAGGAAAGACATATTTGTCTTTGCAGAAACAAGTCCTCCGCAACATTATTGAAGAAAGATACAGTAAAAGCAAAACAAAAAATCCAAATGTTCAACTTCTTCTTGCAGATTTAGAAAAAGAAATAATCACACAAGAAATAATGGATGTTTTTATTCTTACCTGTGATCATATTTTGGTTCCACTGCAACAAGCAATAGCAAATATCCCAAGTGATGACAGAGAATTTACATTAAATATAGCAAAAGCATATCTTGATGACAAAGGAAAAGAAGGTTTGATAGATGTAATTTCTTTATGGGATGATTTAGGGGTAAAAGGTTGTCTAAATGCAGAACGTACAGAAATAATTCGCGCTTTTGCAACGCTTAGAGTTTTACTTACAAATAAAAATATCCCTGAAAATGAAAAAGACATTGTTTTAACAGCTTTTACCCAAGAATTTGAACGCAGGGCGGCACAAAAACGTAAATCAAGAGCAGGTGGGAGTTTAGAAGATGTTACCAATTTTATATTTGATTATTTTAACATAAAATGTGCGGAAAAACCGGAGCATTTTCAAACAGATATAGAAGTTGATAATTGGATAAAAACAAAAGACGGTTGGCTTATTGGAATTTCTTGTAAAAGAACAATCCGTGAACGCTGGAAACAAGTATCATCGGCAGACGCATCAATTTTAAGTAAATATAAAATTAGCTATATTTATCATATTGTAACTTATGATGATGATTTATCCGATGATAAATTAACATTATTGGGTAGTCAACGTCATATTTTCTTTTTACCTGATAACAGCAGACGTTTACAATATGCAAGTAATCACATTGGGCTGAAAGATTATGTAAAACCAATTTCATCAATAATAGATGTAATACAATTACAAATATAAAATTTGTTGGCAAATACATTTTACGTCGCATAACAGGTCGGTAAAAGTACGCCCCTTCGGGGCTAGGCTACACAAAAGCGTGTTCGGGCTTCGCCCTCTGCACGCTTTTGTTCCGCCACATTTGGGGCAGGGGTCAATGCTACGCATTGCCCTATAACCTGCCCCAAACGTCTTTTACCGCCGGAACGTTAAGCGACAGAAACCGAAATATGTTGGAGGATTATTTTGCCAGAATTTGTTCATCGCTCCACGCCATCCTTGGCGTGGGGACTTTATTATTTTTTATTTATGTATTAAGAATATAATAAATAATATATTAAACCGCCTTACGGCGGAATAAAAAGGAGGATATTGTATGAAAAAGAAAAATTTATGGATTATTGCATTGGTAGCAATAATAACAATCGGCATTTTCGGTTGTGGTGGAGATGATACCACAACTGAAACATTTACAGTAACATTCCATGGCCGCGGCCTGAACTACCCTGCCGCCATTTTTTTCGATAAAGAGCCGCAGTTCGTTAAAGGAACCGCCGTTGGAGAAAACGTCATCAACGATAATATAATCGCGTCCTGATTTAACTTCGCCG
>NZ_BDHE01000054.1:0-2929 GCF_054786175.1 Treponema sp. R8-4-B8 | reverse complement strand
CAATGGAAATAAATATCGATTACGCAATAAGTCTTTCAGCAGACGCGCACGATACCAAAGGGCTTTCCATGGATGAAGCCTTTAAATTTCATTTTTTCCTCCTTGATTTTGACGGTGTTATATTTGAATCTGTAAGTGAAGCCGCGAATTCTTTTAATTCTCCCGGTTCAAGGTCAAGAAAACGTTCCAGTTCGCGTTCCGCTTCCAATAACGCGGTTGCAGCTTCTATTACGGCAATTTCTTTTTGAGTTTGTTCGATTAACGTTTCCATTAAAGTTAATCTTGTTATTTGTCCAAGACTCAATCTTATTTCTTCAATACGGCAGCGTTCCGCGCCAAGTGTCGAGGCTTCAATTGCCAGAAGTTTTTTTTGTTCAATAAAAACGCATTTGTTCACGGCAGTCGCCGCCGTTCTGCCAATTTGTTCAAGCGCGGTTTTGTATTTTTCCTGTTCTAATGTCAGCGCGATTTTAGCCTGTTTTCTTTGATAACCCGACGCGGGATCGGGCAAAATAGAAAAACGATTTTGAATTGCCGCCGAATTATCGTAAGGCGGTTCCCAGCCGGCCTGCGCGTCAAAACGGTTTTGGAGTAACGGCGTTGAAAAATCGACGGATACTCCGACCGACCAGTTATATCGCGTTAGCGGATAATGCTGGCCTGTTAATCCAAAATTACCGGTAAGACGCAGGCTGGGTATCCATGAACAGGAGATATACCTTAATTCTGTTTGTCTTTTCTTTATCGAATAACGCGCGTCGATTAAATCGGGATTTTGCTTTTTTGCAAGCTCAGCCGCCGCTGAAGCCGTTGGGAGTAAGACTGAATAATTTAAATCAATTTTTTCAGTTAGAACAGGCATGGAATCAAGTCCAAGGAGTTCCAAAAACTGATTTTCCATTTCGGCAAGATCCAATTGCAGGGAATAAATGTCTATTTTCGCGTTCAATAAATTTATGTCCGCGCCTGCAAGATCCACAGGAAGCGCGAGGCCAAGCCGCACTTCTTCGTCTAAAATTTTTCGCTGCTCTTCCAAAACAACAAGCGCGTTTTTTTTAATTTCAAGTATCGCCCTTGATGACATTAATTTACGATACGCGCTTATTGCCGATTCCGCGATTTCATTAGCCGCCCTGTCCAGTTTTAAAGATGAAAGATCAAGATCCATTCGTTCAAGTTTTCTGGACATTGATATTTTGCCTCCATCCCAAACCAGCTGATCAACGCTGATAGTGTAATTTTTCATAAATGAATCCGCGCCAATTTGCTGCATGCGGTCATTTTCTGAGATACTGATATTGAGTTGCGGAAAATATGCGCGTAAACCCCATGCCCACGCTCCTTTTAAAAGAGGCTGTAAAGCGCGTGAATGTTTTAAATCGACAGAAGCCTCAACGGCAAGTTTCGCCGCCTGAGCGAATGTCAATGTATGTAAATTGTTGTCGTTTGCGTAACCGCAAACAGTAACAAACAAAAGTAGAACCGTAAAAATATTTCGCATCACATTACCCCTTTTATTATTTTTTCAAGATTTGATATTGAGCGTAACAGAGGAGTATCCCACGGAAGCATGGCTTTTGCGCGGCTTAAATCTTCCAGCGCTTTGGCGTATGCTTCCGCGCTTTTTCCAGATGTCCAGCGCAGTCTTGCCCTGTCAAGCAGAACCAACGCGCTTTCCGCGGAAAATTCAGCGGCTCTGTCCAGAAAAATCGCAGCTTCATCATATTTACGCGCATCGGAGGCAAGTTCCGCCGCAAGCCTCAATGCGCGAATATCCTGCGGATTATCGGCTAACAAAGATTCCAATACGGTTTCTGCGCCTTTAAGATCGCCTTTTTCGCGTAGAATTCTTGCAAGGTATAAATTTGCCTCTAACAATGAAGGGCGCAATTTTATCGCCCTGCGGCATGATTTTTCCGCTTTATCAAGGTTGTCAGAAAAATATTCCGCTTTTGCCCTAAGTACCAGCGCGGGCGGAAAATTATTTTGTTTATACAAAAGCGTTGCGGCTTCAGTAAATTGCCCTTGAGCGTATGCGTCAGAAGCGCGGACATAAATGCGAATTGTTTCTGTATTTGGCGTTTTGGCATGGGAAGCGGAACAAGAGGTGGCGCAGAAAGCGACACAGAAAACTGTGGAAATTAAAAATAAAGAAATAAAATTTCTATTTAAAATTGTATTTTTCATATAACACCTTCCATATCACCTAACTACGGCAAATGTATAAAAGCCGTTCCGCAAGACGTCCCTTGGAAACAGCCGCTTGTCCGCTAAAATACTCATTAAACTTTGGAATGCTTTTTAATGATTTAAGCGCGCTGACCGCGTAAACCGTGTAAGGGTTATCCGGCAGACTGATTAACGGCAGCAAGGAATCAAGTATTTGCGGATTACTTGATTTTACGGATTGGGAAATAATCGTTTCAATTTCTTTTTTAGTTTTTATAGATAATCCGTCCTCTATTTTTAAACCAGTGTTAGCCGCTAATATTGAGCGGCATTCATCCGCGAATGGTCCTTGCGAAGACAAATTGATGCAATTTTCCGCGTATTGCGCGGCTATCCCGCCTGAAAAAACCCTCGCCCCTCTGTACCAGTACTCGGGGAATTGCGAATAACGCGCTCGAATAGACTTGTAAGCCGCGCTGATTCGCCTAGTTTTTGCAGATGAATCTGCGGCAAATGAATTTGCTGAAAATGAGTTTGTTACGGATGAATCAACAGCAGGTGAATTTGCAGTAAATGAATTTGTTTTAGACGAAGCGACTTTGTCTTTTTCTAAAGCGCAGACAAGAATCAACCATCTGCCAAATCCATCCGGCTCATCCAATTCATTAAACAGCGGCTCAAATCCTGCGGCGGCTTATAAGGAGTTGGCGTGGGCTTATGGTATGGGACTGATAAAAAGAGAAGAACTTGAACAGGGGCT
>NZ_BDHE01000053.1:0-2932 GCF_054786175.1 Treponema sp. R8-4-B8 | reverse complement strand
ACAATGATTACAAGGCGGCAAAAGCGATATTGACGGCGTTACGTGACAAATTTGAAAAAGTTTTGCTTATCATTGAAGGCGTGTACAGCATGGACGGCGATATAGCGCCCGTCCCTGAATTTATTAAATTAAAAAAGGAATTCGGTTTGTTTCTCATGGTTGACGAGGCTCATTCAAGCTGCGTTATCGGGAAAAACGGCGGGGGCGTTGACGAGTATTTTAACCTTAAACCCGATGATATTGACATAAAAATGGGAACGCTTTCTAAAGGGCTTGGAACATGCGGCGGCTATCTTGCCGGAAAAAAAGAGCTGATTGAATATCTTCGCTATACCCTGCCCGGTTTTATCTTTTCAGTGGGCTTAAGCCCCGCGCTTGCCGCCGCCACTCTTGAATCAATACGGATTATAAGGAAGGATAATTCGCTTGTCAGACAATTACAGGAAAATATCCGCTATTTTGTTTTAAAAGCCAAAGAAAAGGGCTTTAACCTCTGCAAAGCGGGAGAAAGCGCGATTGCCCCCGTTCTTGTCGGCAAAGATTCCGACGCTTTTGATCTATCGTGGGCCATGTTTGATAAGGGGATTTTTGTTCCCCCCGCGGTTTACCCCGCAGTCCCCGCAAATATGTCGCGAATGCGTTTCTGCCTGACAAGCTGCCACAATAAAACGCAAATTGATAACTCTCTTGACACTCTGCGGGAATTGGCGGGAAAAATGAATATTAATTTACGGAATTAATTCCAAAGAACTCTCACAAAGATCACAAAGGTACAGAGATCACAAAGGGGGGAAAGGGGTTTTTGTCCTAAGGCTTTGCGTGGGCTTTACGATAAGATAACGGACAAAAACCCCCTCTTCTCTCTTCTTTGTGAACCTCAACCGAGACCGAAGGTCGAAGGTTCCCCTCTTTGTGATCTTTGTCTCTTCGTGATCTTTGTGTGAAAATCTTGCGATAATTATTTTTCTTGAGTATCCAAAACAATCGTAACAGGACCGTCATTAGTGTACTTTACCGTCATGTGCGCTTGAAATTCTCCGCATTCGCAGACAAGGCCGGTCTTTCTTACAGCTTCCATAAAATACTCGTAGAGTTGTTTCGCTTTTTCAGGCGGGGCGGCTCCGTTCCATGAAGGGCGTCTTCCCTTTCGCGCGTCAGCTAACAATGTAAACTGCGAAACCGCAAGAACGCCCGCCTGACTGTCAACAGAAGCCAAATCTTTCAAGGACAGATTCATCTTTCCCTCTTTATCGTTAAAAATCCTTAAGAAAGCTATTTTCTCAGAAAGCCAGTCCGCGTCAGCCTCAGTATCGTTATGCGCGACTCCCAGATAAACAAGCAGCCCGCTCTTAACGCTCCCCTTCACTACCCCGTCAACGCTGACAGTCGCGTCTATAACTCTTTGTACCACAGCTTTCATGTATTACCTCTTTTCTCTCGCAAAGGCGCAAAGGCGCGAAGTTCCTGTCCGATAACTCATTATTGATCTAGATATATAAGTTTAACTACAAATCTTGAAGGAAAAACGACAATCTTACGAACAACAACTTTGCGCCTTTGCGCCTTTGCGCGAGGTCTTTGTGTAAAATTCTTAATTTTCAAGCTTACCCGACTGATGTATCGCAACGCCTTCCAACTTGATGTCTGAATACGAAGAGCCTATCGTTATTTTTCCCAGTACTTCAAGGGGGCGTTCCATGTTAATAGAGACGGGGACGGAAAAAACTACGGGGATTATTCCTTCAAGAGTTTTGCGCGTGTCATAACCTACAAGAAAATCAAAGGTTGTCCCATCGTCCGTTACCGTGACATTCGTCGCCATGCCCTTCCATATAACGTATACGTTTCTGTAAATGGCGCTCTCGTTTTTTACGTCGGCAAACGAAGGATTATCGGCTCTTTTAAAATTGTCAAATCCGGGAACTTCCATAGTTTCTAGCATGGAACGCGCGCGTATTTTAATTCCCTGCGGCGCGTTTGATTCAAGAATGCGGTTAAGGCTTTTTTTTGCCTCTTCGTCACGGTATGCGGTATAAAGAGACAACGCTTTATTGTAAAGATCAATAGCCTGATCGCGCGTTAGAATGTACATGTAGTAACCTCCTACTTGAACATTCTCATTTTTATCCTGAGCTGACAGGTTAAAATCCGCAATAGGACGCTGATTTTTCGATTTAAACGGGTTGGGCAATGCTTTAACGTTTATTAATATTCCCAAAACAAGAATAACAAAAGCAGCAAATATTAAAGAAATTTTTAAAATTGTTTTTGGCGTAACATAAGGAGAAGGAATGGGAGGAAACAATTTTGGCAGATTTTCAGCAATCCAATCGGACAGGGCTTCACCGGCGGAATATTTTCTGATAACGGCAAGGGCTTTTTTTGCGATTTTATTTTTTGAGTCAAGTTCCTGCACTTCAAGATAATAATGTACGGCCTGTACGGTGTCCATGCGTTTCAGATAAAGAACCGCAAAACAGAGCATTAAGTCCGGATCGTTTATTTTTATTTTTCTAGCAAGATTAAAATTTTCATGAGCCTGCGCGTAATTGCCGGAGTAAAGGCATAAAATTCCGTAAAGGTAATAGTATTTAAAAGAACCGTAATACCTTTCTTCTTCATCTTTAAGAGCGTTTAACGCGCCTTCATAATCGCGTTTTTTTGCCAGAATCGCTACTTTGTTCAAAAAAGAATCAAATTTCATTGTAAACGCGTTTAATTCCTGGTTCTGTGCCTTTCTATGGCTTGCTCAATCTCCGTCAGATCCTGTTCGCTAAGAAATATTTGACCGTCAATAAATAAATTAAGAATTTCCTGCAATTTTTTCAAGGTAAGCGTGTCAGCGCTTTCATTTTTTGACACCGCTTCATGTTGCGCTTGAATTTCTATTGCCGCTATATTAATAGACGAATCTGCCGTATATATGTATTCA
>NZ_BDHE01000052.1:0-3031 GCF_054786175.1 Treponema sp. R8-4-B8 | reverse complement strand
GTTGAGGTTTTATTCCCCGACGTTGAGGTTTTTAAGTCGGACGTTGAGGTTTTTTACCTGAACGCTGAGGTTTTTAAGTCGGGCGTTGAGGTTATTTACCTCGATGTTGAGGTTTTTAAGTCGAACGTTGAGGTTTTTTACCTCGACGTTTAGGTTTTTAAGTCGGACGTTGAGGTTAAAAACCTCAAATTTGGGCTTTTTTAGGTGTTTTTTGGGTAAAAAAACCTAAAGTGAGTCATTTTGACCCACTTTAGGGCGTGTATACATATTTATTCATTCTGTTATTTCTGCGTCTTCGGTTTCACGGAATTGGGCGGTGTCCTTAAATGTTTCGTCTATGATTTTGCGTTTGCCTCCTTTCATTTTTGGTTTGATGTTTTCGATTACCAGTTTGCCGTCATGCCTGCCGTGTAGGAGGGAATTGAAATCTCGCCGTGCTTTTGTTTCGGTCGGTTCTTCGGTTTCGGGGCGGCTGCGGTGGAAGAAGGTTGATAATTCGTTGTGGATTGTTTCGGCTGCGTCTACTCTGCGTTTTGCGGCTTCTCGCACGGAGGCGTAGAATTCGAGTGCGTCCGTGTAGGCGATGTCTGATGACTGTATGGTGATGTTCCACAGTTTTTCCCTTATCTGCGTGGTGAGGTCTACGAGACTGCGGAAGTCCATGAAGTATTGTATGTCCGTTCCAAATCTTTCTATGGTTAGATAGTGCGGAAGGAACTCTGAATTTTCAAGGGCGATTTCATATGCTCGCTCGATGAAGCCTAATTTGCGGACTCCAACTCCGTTGAGGCGTTTGCGGTCGAGTGCCCGCAAGTGCTGTGCGTATTCGTCCAGTATGTTTTTGAGATCATTTAACATGGTGTTAAGATGATCAATAGTCGCTTGCGGTACATCTGGATTGTTCGGCGGTCGTTTAGTTGATGGTTTTCCTGTCAGCAATTTAATACTTGCTGTTCCCGATGTTGCTTTTGCAGTTGTTTTCTTCGGCGTTGTCTTTTTTGTCGTGGTTTTCTTTGGTCTTGCCATTTTCTTTTCTCCTCTTTCGTTTACGATTTGTTACTCGCTCATACGAGCAAGTTATTAAAAAGTGTGCCTGACACCGTTGCGTTATCCGACAATGTTCATCACAACGCTATTCGTTGTCTTTTATCATCTCCCCCTCGCATATTCGAGTATCACTGCGGCGGCTTTTTCCGTACCGATTGAGCTGTCAATACATAAATCGTAATTTTTCGCATCGCCCCATTTAAGTGCCGATACTTTCGCATAATAAGCCGCCCGTGCTAAATCAAGACGGCTTATGTTCTTTTTTCCCTGTTCTTCCGTATCGCCGTAGGTTTTCATCACCTGTTCAAGACGGTACGCTTTCGGTGCATGAATGAAAACATTTACAAGATTACGGTTTTCTCTCAATACATGACCTGCGGCACGGCTGACAATGACACAGGAGCCGCTTTCGGCGATCTCCCTCAACGCTTGCTCTTGGGCGATAATCGCATCACGAACCGGCTCGGTATCGAGATACAAACTGTGAGCCGCCCCTGCTTCTGCCGTATTGATACCTGAAATAAATTCTTGTGAGAGACCGCTCTCCGCCGCCGCAAGTGCAACCATTTCCTTGTAATAAAATGGCACGTTGAGTTTCTTTGCGACAAGCTCCCCGATTGCTTTACCGCCTGATCCGTGTTCACGGTCAATCGTGATAATCGGTCCCGGTACGGACGCTTTCAAAATCGGCGTTTCAATCTGAACGGCTGTTTCGGTTACGCTCAACTGTTTCCACATAATGGCAACCACAAAAACAGTTATTATCATTGCCAAAATGTCTGCGGCGGGAGCCGCCCAGAATATGCCTGTTACGCCGAGATACAACGGCAATATAACCGAAAAAGCTATGAGTAAAATTACGTCCCGAAGCATCGACAGCGGAATAGCCGCTTTAGCCTTGCCGATAGATTGAAGGAATATCGCACACGCTTTTTGCAGACAGGTCAACGCAATCAGCGACAGGTAAATCCGCAGACATCGGATAGCGAACAATGTATATAGTTCGCTGTCTGTGCCGAAAAGGGATATAAACGCTTTGGGAAAAATTTCAAATAACGCAGTCGTAATCAGCGTAATGATAAAAATTGAAGTTATCACATATTTAAATGTTTCTTTTACTCTGTCAAAACGCTTTGCACCATAATTATAACCAATAATCGGCTGTGCCCCTGCCGCTATACCAATTGCGATATTTAACACGATTTGAAACAATTTCATAATGACGACAAACGCCGCCAACGGAATATCCGCTCCGAATTCTTACTTTGCGCCATACGAGACAAGTAATTTATTGTTGACAACCGTTACGACAACGATTGAAATTTGCGTGAGGAAACTTGACCCTCCCAACGGCGTTACCTGACGTAAAACGCCCCAATCGGGCTTGAGGTCTGAAAATTTAAACTTGAATGTTTTGCTTCTCGGAAGATACGCTATCGCCAGAATGAAGCTGACCGTTTGCCCGAAAATCGTTGCCAATGCCGCCCCTTTCATTCCCCAACCCCAGACAAAAATCGTTATCGGGTCAAAAATAATGTTCAGAATACAGCCGACAAGCATTGTAAACATTGCGTATTTCGGGCTGCCGTCCGCACGGATTATTGTGATGAGCGTCTGCCCTGCGAGTGCGAGCGGAATACCGGCGAAGATTATATAACCATAGTCCCGTACAAATTGAATAGTCGCATCTGTCGATCCGAGGGCGTAGAACAAACTGTCGCCTGCGGTATAGCATATAACAATTAAAACAACTCCCGTAAGGAACGAAAACAAGATACTGTTGCCAACCGCCTTTCCGGCGTGCTGAGTGTCGCCTGCTCCCTGAGATATGCTGAAAAAAGCCGCCCCGCCGTCTCCGAACAGAAGGCTCAAGCCCCAACCGACAACGGTTATCGGGAAGATAATACCTGTGGCGGCGTTACCGAGATAGCCAAGCCCTTGCCCGACAAATATTTGGTCAACGATGTTATACAGGCATGAAATG
>NZ_BDHE01000051.1:0-3168 GCF_054786175.1 Treponema sp. R8-4-B8 | reverse complement strand
TACGCACTGATATAGATATTTTGCTTTCCAATACTTCTATATGTATGGCGGTGGAAGTCAAGCGATGGCTGGAAAGAACCGATCAAGTTGATGAACATATAAAACGAATGCAGTTGATACGGCAATATCCTCCTGCTGAAGTTAAAGATAAAAAGTTGTTAGGGGCGATAGTTGGCGCTGTTGTAACGCCTGAAGCGCGGGAATACGCGGAACAAAACGGTTTCTTTATTCTTGAATTAACGGGAGAAGATGTCCGTTTACTTGAACCACCGGAAGGTTTTCAACCAAAAGAATGGTAAATATCAGATTGAGTTGTTTCCATAATAACTAACATCTAAAACTTTACAAAACATTATTCTCAAAATTTCTCTCGCAAAGGCGCAGAGAACGCAAAGTTGCTGTCCGATGCCCCATTATTGATCAAGATATGTAAGTTTGACTACAAATCTTGAAAGAAAAACGACGATCCTGCTAGCAACAACTTTGCGCCTCTGCGTCTTTGCGTGAGGTCTTCTTTGTAAATATTTAGTTGTTACTGACTATTACGTAAAAGTAGTAAAAGATACCTTTGCGTATACGCCGTCTTTTTTTGGTTTCGTAATAATAAATAAAAAGCCGTCCCAATGTTTATGGAGGACGGCTTATTCGGAAAAATTTGTTGTCTGATACTAATACGTAGGTACCCAACTACCAGCAGTACCACTACTATCAGTAAACCAATATGACATAATTGCCTGAGTACTAGTATTACCGCTTCTTGTACATGTTACCCGCAATGATACTCGCCGCTTACCGCCTACATAATAAATCCAAGGCGTATAATTGCTAAGAGTGTACGATCTTGCAGTTCCTGCGAGGGGAGTAGAGGTAAGATCGTACCAAAAAGCAGGAGTACTGCCATCTTCTGCAATATATACTGCAATTGTAATATTCGTAGGCGCTGCATAAGAATATAAGCCATTAGGTGTAGTGCCCGTTGTTTGAAGTGTCCAGTTAATAGTTATACTACTACTGGTTACTGAATTGGTGCCGAATATTGGTTGATCAAGTCTAGTTTCGATTGGCGCGCTTGATGTCCACCTTGCGTAAATAGTGGAGTTTTGAGAGAATACAGTGCTTGTTGTTACTTGCGTGCCGCCGGATGTTGAGGTAAACCAGCCGTTAAAAGTGTAGCCGGATCTTGTCGGAGTGGGCAAGGTTGCGAGACTGCCGTTTGTGCCTGTCGTACCGCTTGTCGGACTGACTGAGCCGCCATTGGCATTGAATGTTATGGTGTAAGTAGTCTGGTTATCGCCACCGCCTCCACTGCCACCGCCACCAGAGGATTGTGTTGTTGCTAACGCAGATGATGAATAATTGCTTGACCCGGCGCTATTGACCGCCTTAATGTAGTAATAATAAGTGGTTCCGGCTTGTAACCCAGTATGGGTATAGGAAGTTCCAGTAACTGTTCCGGCAAAATTTTTAGTAATAGAACTGCCTATCTCAAAATACACATCGTAACTCGTTGCCCCAGATACCGCACTCCATGACACGCTAATACTACTTGATGAAACAGCTGTAGCATTTACTCCTGTAGGAGCATTTGGTACAGTTGTACTACCGCCTCCTCCTCCAGTACCGCCACTTGTTCCTCCGCCATCGCCGCCAGTCGTTGTTTTAGTAAGTGTATATGGAGTATAAGGTATACCTGAACCTGTAACAGTTAACGTGCTACTTGAAATAGTAGCCGTACCAATTGTACTACCTGAATCATCTTTTATAGTCGCCGTATTGCCGCTAAATGAATAAGTACCTGAATAATTATAGGTAGTTAGTGTCCAAGTTGACGCAGTAATAACAAGCGTAACAGAGTAACCATCTGCATCTGTACCATTCCATGTGCCAATAAATTGGTTTGTCCCGTTGTTATTGCCGCCGCCACCAGTACCACCGCCATCTCCACTACCGCCCGTACCACCAGTGCCGCCGCCATTTCCACTACCGCCCGTACCACCAGTGCCGCCGCCATTTCCACTGCCGCCCGTACCACCAGTGCCGCCTCCATCTCCACTGCCGCCTGTACCACCAGTGCCGCCACCACCGCTACTATTGTCACAACCAACAAAAATCAGTCCAATTGCCAGCAGAGCCACCAGCAATCCCAGAAGAAACACATTCCTCTTTAGCATAAAAACTCCTTCGGATTTGACCTATATCAAACCTTTGTGATGTAATACCAGCCTTAAATGGCTAGTCTAGGGGCATTTATTTACCCCCTCTTAAAAAGAGGGTACTATATTTATTAATACGTGTCAAGAAATACTTACCAATTATATCGTTAATTTAAGATACAAAAAGACGTATGGAAACTAAAAAACTGGTTTTACGGCAAATTTTAGCGGCAAATATCAAGGAACAACGCCGAATTCTCGGAATTTCACAGGAAAAATTGGCTGAAATGGCTGGTATTTCATGGCAAGCAGTAAACAGTATTGAATGTCAAAGGACGTGGGTCAGTGACAAAACGCTGGAAGCCCTTGCCACTGTATTTAAAATAGAAACTTTTCAGCTCCTTATTCCGCTTGAAACTAGAGCCGCTCTCTCCCTTAACTCTACTGATGCCTTGCGGAAGTTAGCTGAAGCCAAAAAAAGCTATGACGACAATTTTGCTGAAATATACGGCAAAATAATCTAGCAAAGGTGTCAGATTATGTTTTTGTGTTAAAATGACTAACATTTGATCTTTTACCCCAACGAAGAGGTCTGGAACCTCAGCGTTTCATTTGTATTCTTCTTACAAATACTATATAATGAAAAAATCCTATACTTGGAGGTATCCTATGGCAGAAATGACAGTTCAAGAAGCGGCAGAATGGGGAAAAACTCTTGACTTTCCCACTGTTTGGACGGCTTTAACAAAATTGGGAGAACAGGTTGACCAAACAACTAAAACTATCGACAAATTGGGGGAAAAAGTTGACCGTGTAACCGCCAACGTCGGCGGGCTTAACCAATCTATGGGAGATTTGGTGGAGACCCTTTTTGCGCCTCACTTGAATGAGAAGTTTGACGCGTATAATTACAATCTTAAACGGATATTTAACCGCGTTCCAATCTATGATAATAATAACCGGTTACGCACTGATATAGATATTTTGCTTTCCAATACTTCTATATGTATGGCGG
>NZ_BDHE01000050.1:0-3231 GCF_054786175.1 Treponema sp. R8-4-B8 | reverse complement strand
CCGCACGCTGAGAGCACCAAAAAATGCCGCAGTCCCCAATAAAAGCAAGGCCGCCTTTAGGTGGCCGCCAGTGCGAGGCGGACTCTTACGAAGTTTTTACAGCGTGCGCAGCCTGCCCGCCTGTACTAAATAAATTTCTTTGGGCATACATCGTGCTATCACTTATAACAAACTTTCTGATACTTATCCAACTACATCAGACAACAAATCCGTAGCCTCAGTAAAATTAAACTCCTCAAAAGCAAAAGCTGCATTTTTCAATAAAGCGTTATTTTGCTCGCCGAAGTCATAAGTCAGTAAATCGTTAATAATATTTAAACCTGCGTCACTGTCAAAGTCAGAAATGGCTTGACGCGCTTTTTCAATTTGACCTTTTAAATAGGCTTTATCGCCGATCTTTTTTTTGCTATCTTCCTGAGCATTGGCAGGGAAAATAGCCGACAGGTCTTCGTGCAGATTTAAAAGTTTTCCTTTTAAAACAGGAAACCTTTGCACGCAGAATTCAAAATCGTTTTCTTTGGCGGCGGTTTCCAGCCTGAACGCCGCTTCGGATAAACTCATCGCGCCTATTGTGGACAGGGCGGATTTCATGGCGTGAACTGAAATTGCAAAACCGCTTATGTCACCGTGCTTTATCTTTGCGGACATGTCGTCACATTCCAAAACGATTTTTTGGTTGAAAAGCGCCAGCGTTTCACGATACATGTTTTCCATGCCGGAGACACGGTTTAGGCCAATCTCAACATTGATTTCCTCGATTTTATCTAGTTCGGAGAGAAAATTACCGTTTGCTTCATCATCATTATTCACTTCTATTTCCCCGTCTTTTCTTATCTCAATTTTTTCCAGAGGAAGCCATTCTTTCAGGACTTTATACATTTCTTGAACATCAATTGGTTTAGAAATAAACCCGTCAAATCCGCTGGATAAAAACATTTCTTTTGCGCCTTGAACCGCATTTGCAGTGAGGGCTATAATAGGCAAATTTTTATACTTGCCGCCAAGTTTTCTTATTAAGCCGGTTGCCGTAACGCCGTCCATTTCGGGCATCATGTGATCCATAAATACAATGTCATAATCGTCCTTTTGAACCATATCAATTGCTTCCTTACCGGAAAAAGCGCTATGCACATTGATCTTAAACAGGCCGATCAATCCTTCGGCGACCCTTATATTAAATTCATTGTCATCTACAACCAGAACTTTAGCGCTCGGCGCGGACAGGGTACGTCCTTCCAGCAAGCCTTTACTTGATTTAACCTCTTCTTTTTTACCCAATACAATCGGAATTATGATCATGAAAACGCTTCCCTGTTCATACTCGCTGTCAACAATTATTTTTCCGCCCATCATTTCCACAAAAGTCTTGCTGATTGAAAGCCCCAAACCTGTTCCAACTATGGTGCGGTTCTTTTCATTCTCGATCCGTTGGAAAGTATTGAAAAGTTTCGGCAGGTCTTCTTTACGCATTCCAACGCCTGAGTCCTTAATTTCAAACGTAAGTTTGTCATCGGCGGCGGTTACTTTAAATTTCACATAACCTTTTTCGGTGTACTTAACCGCGTTTCCGCAAATATTTGTCAGTACTTGTTTAAGCCTTATATCATCGCCGTACAGATAACGGGGCATCTTCCCTTCGGTCTCGTATTTAAATTCAAGGCCTTTCTTTTTTGTAACATAACTGAACATGGAATGAACATTATCCAAAAGCAAATGAAAATCGTAGTTAATCGGGTTAAGCTCCAATTTACCCGCCTCAATTTTTGACATATCCAATATATCGTTTATAATAGAAAGAAGCGAGTGAGCTGAAACTTTTATATCGTTGATAAAACCCATCTGCCGCCTGTTAAGCGGTTCGTAACTTAGAAGATCCGTCATGCCGATAATAGCGTTCATGGGCGTGCGTATTTCGTGGCTCACGTTTGCTAAGAAAGAAGTTTTGTGTTTGTTTTCTAAGTCCGATTTATTTCTTGCCGCGTCAACGCGAATCAGGACGAAGACAAGCACCGATGAAAGTACTGTGCCTAATATAATTAGTATTAAAAGCATATAGGATATGCTTTTATAGTACGGTCCTTTAGGCGTTACAATGCCCATAATCCAGCCGTTGGGGAGATGGTGAAAAGAAGCCAGGGCGTGTTCGTTTTTATACGTTATTAGCGGACGTTCATTAATTTCCATTCCATTACTTAATTCCTCTGTAAAAATTGAAAACGGAATTTCCGAATTGCGCGCGTTTTCACCGATAAACGCCTCGTTTGGGTGGGCAAGAACAACCAAATCCCTGCTGATCAACATTCCATACGCGCCCTGAACCATAACGGTATTAACAATGTATTTTCTGATATTATCGATCTTTACCCTAAGAGCGACAACGCCAAGCCGCCGCCCTTCGTTATCATAAATACAGTAGGAGTATATAAACATAATATCGCCGTAAATTTGATCATGGTACATTAATGTTTCGGCGATTTTACCGTTAGCTGCTATTGCGTCTTTATACCATTGGCGTTCTTTTACATCAAAGTCAACCGGTCTGTTCCACTGCAAACTTTCTATAAAAACAGGGCCGCCGGGGAGCGTTTCAAAATACCCCATAAAGCCGTTAAAATTCAGATAGCTTTGTTTGTCTAAAGACAAATAATTTGATATGTCATTGTAATACTCTTTTATTTTATCCACATTATCGCCTTTTATGATCATGTCACGCACCTCATGTGAAAAATTTTCCAGCGTTATTTGCGGTTCCATCAAGTCGCCCATGATTTGCGATTGCAAAGAAACAAAAATATTTTCCGTATTTTGTTTTAAATACTTATCAATAACATTTTTTGAGAAGAAATAACTTAAAACAACCATTAAAAAATAAGAAAAGATCGTAAACATTATCTGCATATGCAGTGAACGCTTAGGGGTCATTTTTTTTGATAAATCGCTGAATATTGACATGATTTTTTCCGCCTTATAAATAAATTTTAACCGTTAGCTGAAATATTCATTTAAGGTAGTTACCTCAAATACTTGCGTATTTTCCCAAGAAGAACGTCTTTATTGATTGGTTTGATTATAAAATCCACCGCTCCCACTTTTATCGCCTTTGCTAAATATTTTCAATGGCGCATACACGCCGCGCCGTATGCTGATGACAACCTTTAATTTATTGCTTGCAATAGCGGCGGCAACATTGATCATAACAGGTCTATTGGAAGTGGTTTGGTCTCCTTCCTT
>NZ_BDHE01000049.1:0-3288 GCF_054786175.1 Treponema sp. R8-4-B8 | reverse complement strand
GGATGCTCTGTAATGTATAAGCGCTCCTCTTCCGTAAGAAGCGATTGCATCTTGTTTACCAGAGATTGCTGATGCCCTCTTTTTTGCAGCCCGGCAAGGTACTCAAGAACGTCATTACGTCTCGCCTTATTCATGACGGAGATTATTGGAAGAAATTCCTCTTTTTTTGCCGTCAGACAGGACAACTTGGAAATCAACGGGAAGAATTCTTTGCCATCCACATTGCCGTATTCGTCAAAAGCCCCTTCAGCGGTATTCAGTCCGAAAAACGCGTCAGCCTGGCCGTTTTTTAACAATTGGTACGCGGCTTGATGGTTGTCAACGGTAATGACTTCAAAATCGTAACTGGCGTTTGCCTTGATGTCGGGAATTACAACCGATCCGACTAAAAAAGCGTATCGGGGCTTGCGTATCTTTATAATTTCCGCAGGCGGCATATTGCCCTTGATCCAATAGTATTTTATCAGGCGGCTGACGGTGGAATTTGTCATGAAATAGTCCGCCTTGTTTTCGTAACTGGTCATCAGCTCTCCGGTAAAATCGACTTCTCCGCTATCAAGCCCCATAAGCAATTCGTTCCATTGGTAGTATTTGGGCTTGAACTGTATTCCAAACATTCTTGTAAGCCAGTTGCAAAATAATATGGAATATCCTTTAATATCGCCGCTTTTCCCCTTGAACGCCTCGGTGGTAGGATTGACTCCGTATACAAAAGAGCTGTACTTTTTTTTAAGGGCTTCTATAGCGTTAATTTCGTCCTGGGTTACGCCTGGTATGCTCAGGTAAGACATGTCCGATATATCAACATAAGGCTGTTTTTTTATTGTAGATTTTTCACAGCTTAAAAATACGATAAATGTTAGAACAAGAATGAATGTTCCGCTTATTAGGAATCTGTCTCTTTTCATAATGTTTCTCCTTGATGCAATATGCCAAAGAATATCTTTACCTCTGCTCCACAGCCCTCTGTTTATTGCGGAGTCAGGTATTGTTTGAGCTTCGCAAATATGATTTTAGGAACGACCGGTTTTGAAATATGGTCGTTCATGCCTACCGACAGGCATTTTTCAACGTCTTCCTTAAAAACATCCGCAGTCATGGCGACAATAGGAATTGGCTTTCGATTTTGTTCTTTTTCAAAAGCCCTTATTTGAATTGTCGCTTCGTCTCCGCCCATTTCAGGCATGTTAATGTCCATAAGAATTAGGTTGTATTTGTCGGGATTCGCTTTGAACATGTCAACGGCTATTTGTCCGTTCTCGGCGAAATCAATTTTAACGCCCGTTTTTTCCAGATACTTGGCAAGGACTTCCCTGTTAAAGTCCATGTCTTCCGCCGCCAATATTGTAAAAGCCTTGAAATCTAAATCGGCAGCCTTAATTTCAAGAGGCGAAGCCGCCGCTGTTGCTTTATCATCTTTCACCGTCCCCCTCTTAACTTTTATAGTAAATATAAATTTTGCCCCCTTACCAAGTTCAGACTCTATCCATATCGTTCCCTGCATGAGTTCGATAATCTGTTTGGAAATGACCAGCCCAAGCCCCGTGCCGCCGAATTTTTTCGAGATAGTGTTGTCCGCCTGGTTGTAAGCGCTGAAAAGTTTTTTCTGCTGTTCGGGTGAAATCCCAATCCCGCTGTCCGCGACTATTATTTTCAGTGTAATTTCGCCGTCTTTTTCATCCATTTTTTCAGCGCTCAACGTAACCGTGCCTTTTTCCGGCGTGAATTTTATCGCGTTGGTCATAAGATTTGTGATGACCTGCGACAGCCTTAATTCGTCGCAGATTACGAATGTCGGAAGATTTGGATTCATATTGGTGACAACCTGCTGATGTTTTTCCTGAGCGCGGATGCTTGTTACATCGACGATGTTTGTCATCATTTTTCCAAAATCAAATTCGCTGTCGGCAAGATCAAGTTTATTCGCTTCAATTTTGGACATGTCAAGAATATCGTTAATAACGCCCAGTACGTGCTTTGCGGCGTTGCCCGCTTTTTCAAGATAAAGCTTTATCTCATCAACGCTGGTCTCTTCGTTTGCGATGTTTATCATGCCGATAACGGCGTTTAACGGCGAGCGTATTTCATGGCTCATGTGGGACAGGAAGTCGCCCTTTGCTTTGGACGCGTTCTCAGCCTCAAGTTCCGCCGCTTCGCGCAGGCTGATTTCTTTTGTTTTTAACTCAAGAAGGCTCTTGATTTCCATTTTCTGTTCCATAAGGGCGAGATGCGTTTTTATGCGCTGTAGCAATAACGGGGCGACAAAAGGTTTGTGAATATAATCGACCGCGCCCAATTTTAATCCCTCTATTTCGCTTTGAGCGTCTCCCATAGCGGTCAGGAATATAACGGGTATTTCCTGGAATTTGTCATTGCTTTTCAGTTTCTTTATCGCTTCATACCCGTTCATCTCAGGCATTCCCACATCCAGCAGAATTAAATCCGGATAAAAATATTCCAACAAGTTAAACATCTTTAGCGCTGAAGGGCACGGATACACTTCGTATGCGTCCTTCATCGTGTTTTTGAGAGCGGTCAAGTTTTCGATGTTATCGTCTACTACGATAATTTTTTTCTGTTCACCTGGCATTTATAACTCCTCCTTTGCAAGCCGGTCGGCTATTTCTTTTATTTCCGATATATCTATTTTTTCTCTAAGCCATTTAACTAAATCCGCGCCTTCATCGTAATCGGCGCTTTCCAGTTCTGCCATTGCTTCATCTATGCCTTTCATATTGAAATTGTCACAACAGTTTTTAAGGCGCGACAGAATAGCCTTGTCGGGGGCATTTAAGCGGGGCTTTTTTTCACGGCTTGCGTCGTACTGCTCAAGCCATGCTTTTATGTTTGCCACGATGACTTCCGTATCTTTAATTAGCTTGTCATTTTTAGCCAATACCCCCTGCAAGTCGCCGGCCCTGGACATGTTTTCCAGTTCTAAAGCTTCTTCCCTTATGCTTTCCACGCCGAGGCCGGCGCTTGTGCCTTTTAATCCATGTACGGTAATAACATAGCTAGTCAAGTTTTCCGCCGAAACAGACTTAAGCTTTTCTAAAACCGTCGGCGTGTGGGCGACATAAGAACGCAACAGCGGCAGATAAATATCCGTTTCTCCGGCGTACAAGGCAAGCCCTTTTTTAACATCTACTCCCGGTATCTCTATTACCAAAAGACTTGTGGAAATGATGGACGGGGAACTTAAAATGGAAAGCGAGTTTGGCAAAGGTTCGACATTCAGCCTGCACCTTAAGCAGGGCTTTGTCAGCGAAAAACCGCTTGGAGCGGAGG
>NZ_BDHE01000048.1:0-3369 GCF_054786175.1 Treponema sp. R8-4-B8 | reverse complement strand
CTGACTGAATTTACGGCGCCCGCAGAAACGATCCGTTATTTTGAAGAAGTAAGAAACGCGGCAATTTATTTGATATTTTATTTTTGCCTTTACAAGTATTACATTTTTATCGCCTGTCAACACATAGCCGTTTTTATCAATGTCGGAGGAGACTACGATTCCCTGCGGTTTATAGTGCGTAGTAACTTCAATTTCCTGTACTGTATGTACCGGTATTTTTATTACTTTGTCGATAAAAAACGGAAACGCAAAATGAAGTCCCGGTTTTTTAATTTGTTTTTCCGGAGAATTGCCAAGAAGTTTTCCAAAACGAAGCACAACAGCGGTCTGACTGCTTTCAACGCGGTATACGCCGGAAAGAACGATAAGAACTGCGGCGAAACACACTGTCAGCTTGAAATACTTGATAATGTATTCCATTATTTGGGTAAAAACAATAAAAACCTTGTTTTTCATTGCCGTTATCCTAATTTGACCCCGTTATTACGTCAAACGGAGATTCATTTGTCCGCATAATTATTGTCGTGTCGGCGTTTACGGAATTCTCAAGCGCGAGCAATCGTTTTAAAAAGACAAACAACCTTGAGTTTCTGTCATAAGCTTCGCCGTAGATACTCGCGATCATTCTTTCAGTTTCAGCGTCAATTTGCGACGCTTCAAGTTTGCCCTGAGCGTAGATTTCCGCGGCTCTCGCGTCCGCTTCTCCCGTGATTATCGCTGAGTCCCGTTCCCCTTCAGCGACAAATTGAGAAACATATTTTTGCCTGTCCGCTATCATCTGATTAAAAACGCTTTTTATGTTAGCTTCGGGAAGCGCAAGCCGTTTTATTTTTAACGCTTGAATCCCAATGCCATAATTTGCAAGCGCGGATTGGGCGGTCTTTTCTTCTATGGCTTTACATATTTCATCTATTTTAATTTCTTCGATGTTAGTTGACACCAGCGAGGAAAGCCTGTAATTTCCAATAACGCTGTTTTTTGCCGTTGCCGCCAAATCGTTAAGATGTCTTTGCGCGGCGTTATAATTTCCTATGCTTGTATGAAACTTTTTTATATCTGTTATTCGCCATACAATATAGGTTTGAAGGATAATATTTATTTTATCGTTTGTAAGGGTTTCATTATAACCGGAATCCATATATTGATTTCTGGTATCATAAGTTATTACTTTGTCAACAGGCCACGGAAGTTTAAAATACAAACCCGCGTTGTTATGCACATTAACAATTTTCCCAAATCTTGATATAATAACGTTATAACCTTCTTTTACGGTAAATGTGAATCCCGCCGCCACTACGATAACTATAAAAATTAAAACAAATAATACTTTGTATATTTTACTCATTGCCGTCTCCTTTATTAGCGTCTAACAAATTAACAGTGTTTACTTTTCCTATAATAAATTTTGATATAGCGTTTTCCGCTCCGCGTGAAAATACATACACTTTATTGCCTCTTATAATTTTTTGGTATACGTCAAGATTTTTGGTTAATTGGTATGAACCGGGAGAAATTCTATACGCTTCCGTTGCCGCGTAAAAAACAGCCGCCTCTTTTTGAGCGTCGCTTGTCCTGCTGTACTGCATGGCTCTCGCGCCGTCAATCGCAAGCTTGCTCTGCTTTGCAGAGTCTATCACTTTTGTTTCGGCGTAGGTATGCGCCTTTGTAATCGCCGTGGTTTTATTAATAGAAGCACTTACAACATTTTGATATACGTCCGCAATATCCACCGGAGGGTGTATGTTTTCAATAACGACTTGAATAATAGAAAATCCCAGTTTTTCCGATTTACAAAAATCAGATAACTCGTTTAGTACGGAAACCGAAAGGGAATTTCTGTCCTCGTTTAAAAATGAGTCAAGCGTAGTATTGATAGTACGCGTCATAAGCGCGTTGTAAGCGGCTGCGCTTAAAACAGCTTCCGCATTTGTACAAGTTTTAATATACGAATATAAATCAGAAATTACATATATAATTTTTAAATTGACCGCGACCATTTCATTGCCGTTGCCAAGTAACAGCATATACTCGCCAATATCGTGTTTTTGCGTCCACAAAAAATTCGCGTTTCCCGATGATTCATAGCCGATTTGCATGGAAGCGGCTCGATGGACATCGTATATTTCCACTTTATCTACAGGCCAGGGAAACTTGAAATGCAGCCCCGCGTCTTTTATGGAAGAACGATCCAGCTTGCCAAAGTGATAAACCGCCGCCTGTTGATGAGGTTGCACTACAAAAACGCCTGTTGAAAGAAATAAAACAAAAATAAAGGCAAGCGCCAGAGCGGGTAAAATTTTTAAAGTATACCTTATTGTGTACAGCGATTTTAGCGATACTTTCCATTTAGCCGCCGCTTCCGCAAATTGATCTTTTGTCAGTAAAAATTTAGGAAACAGCGCGTAATCAAAATTTAAAATATTTCCTTTTAACGTTGAAAGCAAAATATTAACCGCAAGCGAAACGACAAAATAAATTGAGACGGCATAATAAACCCATTGTAAGATCACAAGAATATTGATTTTAAGTACCGATGCCGCCGCGATAACTCCCGCATAGATAAATGAAGTATATGAAAAAAAAGTGAGAATATCGCGGGAAATTTTGTCTGTAGAGCATGAATCGTTGTCTTTTCGCGTTTTAAGATAAAGAATGGCTACACATGGGAATATAAGCAGTAATACAGCGTCTACGATACCAAGTTGGTAATCTTCAACATAGGACAAAGGCAAAACCTTAAAAATTCCGCTTATACGCCAAACCGCTATACATAAAAAGGAGACGATATAAACCCATGTGCATATACGTTTTTCAAGGCTTACGCTTTCCTTATGCGGCTGTGAAACATTTTCTTTTTTTATTTCGAGTAAGCCTTCCTGTTGTACGTCACTGATATTTTCTATTTTTTCTGTTTCTTGCGGTTCTTCATTCTTTTCTTCTATATTTAATTTACGTTTATTAAATTTTCTTTTAAATAACCCAATAATTTTAATTAATTGCTTTTGCTTAAACCATTCGTCAAATTTATTTATCTCATAAAAAACCGTTATCAAAACAAGGAAAAGCGTCATGGTGAAAGCAAGATTGCCAAGACTTAATAATATGGCGCATCCGTTTCTAAAATAAGAAAAAAAATTTAAAAAGATAACCGCAATAATTAAGAGTATAATTGGAAACAGTCTTATTTCTGAATTTTGCGATTTTTTATCTTCCGTCATAATATTACTTTTAATAATACCTCACAAGGACATTGAATGTACAGAGGGACTGCCCTTTTTACGGACAGCCCCTTTTGCTGTTAATATCTGTCATAACATTTGCGCTATGGACAGACTCTAAGATATTTTTAAAATTTCAACGCAACCAGTA
>NZ_BDHE01000047.1:0-3440 GCF_054786175.1 Treponema sp. R8-4-B8 | reverse complement strand
AAGGACAAGTATATCAAGGCCAAGCACCGCATGGCTCCTGTCGCGGCGTATCTTGAAAAGAAACTTGGAAAGCCGGTAATTTTCGCGGGAGAAGACGGCTGTTACGGGAAAAAGGCTTTTATCGAAAGCCAGCCTGACGGCTCCGTTATCATGCTGGAAAATACGCGCTTCCATAAAGAGGAAACCTCATCTGACTCGGCGGAGCGGGACAAGCTGGCGAAAGAACTTGCCACCTACGGCGACATATTTGTAAATGACGCGTTTGGAACCGCACACCGCGATCACGCTTCAACGGCTTCTATCGCTAAGTTTATTCCGGCCGTGGCCGGCTTCCTTATGGAAAAAGAAGTCAACTACCTTGAGCCGATTGTTACCAATCCCGAAAAACCGTTAGTAGCGATTATCGGCGGCGCGAAAGTTTCGTCTAAAATCGCCGTGCTTGAAAGCTTGCTTAAAAACGCGAGCGCTCTTGTAATCGGCGGAGGCATGGCGTACACGTTCTTTAAAGCGCAGGGGCACAAGATAGGCAAATCGCTTGTTGAAGACGATCAGCTTGGCACGGCGCAAAAAATTCTTGACGCGGCTAAGCTTGCGAATGTGCAGATTATTCTGCCGCTTGATCAGGTCGCCGCGACAAGTTTTGACGCGGCTTCGACGCCTATTCCAGTTGACGGCCTTGATCTTCCCGACAATTTGCTTGGGCTGGACATAGGGTCAAAGACGATTGCCAAATACAAGGAAGTTCTCGCGATTGCCAAGACAATCGTTTGGAACGGACCTGTCGGCGTATTTGAATTTCCCGCTTTTGCCAAAGGCACGGAAGAAGTGGCGAAACTTGTCGCGGAAGCGACGGGCAGAGGGACGATTACCGTAGTCGGCGGCGGCGATTCTGTCGCGGCGGTGAACAAGTTCTCTCTCGCGGATAAGATGAGCCACGTCAGCACTGGCGGCGGCGCGTCATTGGAATTGCTTGAAGGCAAAAAACTTCCCGGCATTGAAGTTTGCCGCGGATAATCGGAGTTAAAATGAGCAGAAATTATTATATAGCGGGTAATTGGAAAATGCACTTAACCCGCGAAGAAGCGTTAAAGTTGGCGCAGGGTCTTGTGACCGCTTTAAGGGACGGGGCGCATGAATATCTTGTCGCGCCTTCTTTTACGTTACTCGAAACCGTATCGGGAGTGATCGAAGGCACCAACATCCGCCTTGGAGCGCAGAATTGCGCGAGCGAGGAACAGGGAGCGCATACCGGGGAAGTTTCGGTATTGCAACTTAAAGACCTTGGCGTTCAGACAATTATTCTTGGGCATAGCGAAAGGCGCCATATTTACAAGGAAGACGACGCGCTTATCAACAAAAAAGTAAAGCTCGCGCTCAAGCACGGGTTTGAAGTTATTCTTTGCATTGGCGAGCTTCTGGAAGAACGCGAAAATGGCAAGGTGGAAGAAGTCTGCGAAAGGCAGACGGTCAAGGGACTGGAAGGAGTAAGCGCGTCGGATTTGGGAAATGTCGTTATCGCTTACGAGCCTGTTTGGGCAATCGGGACGGGAAAGACGGCGACGCCGCAGGACGCGGAAGCGGTTCATTCCTTCGTGCGAAAAGTAATCGCGCGGCTGTACGGGCAGGACGCCGCCGCGAAGATTATTATTCAGTACGGCGGCTCCGTAAAAGCGGATAATGCCGCGCAACTGATGGCTATGAAAAACATAGACGGCGCTCTTGTTGGCGGCGCTTCGCTTAAAACGGACACGTTTATTCCGATAGCAAAATTTTCTTGATATGACTTTTTTCTGTCTGTTATGGGTTCCGTTGTTTTACCTCCTCCGCCGTTCCTTAAGCGGCGCAGACTCTTCAGGCGGCGTATGGGCTCTGCTTTTAGGCAGCATTACCGCAATAATTCAATTCCTCCTTGGCTATATTCTTAGCCCGGGAGGATTTGGTTTTTCCCGCTGGCTTTTTGGTTTTGTCGAAATCGTAAGCGTGCCGGTGCTTATTCCTTTTGTAGCGTATTTATTTATATTGCTTTTCCGAGGTTTTTCCTCAAACGCCGATTTTGGCGATTTTTCCTTGCTTTGGCTGATTCCCGTCGGCGCCCTAAGGGCTTTAAGCTGGAGTTCCATGAACGATCCCATTTTGCTTGTAATGGCTCCGCTTTTATGGACGGCTCTCGCCGTCGGCATTTCCTTTTTTATCAGCCGTATGGCAAGCGGCTTTAACCCTATTTTTGCCATTATCGCGATTTTATGCATAATTATTTTACCCATATCAGCCGCCTCGACATACTGGGCCTTCTTTTCTCAACAAACCTTGCTGGGCTTTCTTTTGCTAATTGTTACGCATATACCTTTTGTTTTGTCTTTTGCGATTAAATAGCCAAAGAGTTCACACAAAGAACACAAAGGAAGAGAAGAACACGAAGAAGAGAATCAGGGGTTTTTGTCCGTTATCTTATCGTAAAATTTCAAGCTTAGCTTTCGGACAAAAACCCCTTTCCCCCTTTGTGCTCGCGAACCGAAGGTTCGATTGTACCTTTGTGATCTTAGTGTGAACCTCTTGGGGTAAAATTTAGAACCCTTTTTCGCTTAGGTCATTTACAATTTTTAAATAAATAGCCGGTATGTTAATTCCTTTTTTCTTTTTAATATCGACGATTTCCGTATGGGAGATTCCCCCCTCTATTTTTGTAATATTATCGCTCCATTTTGCGGAGTATTCGCTTACTACTCCGTCATTGTCACCGTTTATTTTTTTTATATAGCGGTGGCTGTAATAAAACATTGCATCGTCAAAAGAGCTTTCCATTACTGAATAAATACTTTGATAATATACCCTTTCATCCATACATACGTCTTCGTTAAATTTTTTCATATAGTCGGTTGTTAATTGATAATTTACGCTGTATAAATCAGGATTTGTATCCCCGTATAATTCGCCGTAAATCTTAAGAGCTTTTTTTGCCGTCTTGGTATGGATAATTTTTTGATCAAATATCAGATCAGCTAACTCCGCGCCGTGATGAGGCGTTGATACCGTAGTCAAGCTCGCCACTTTGTCGCCATAATCGTACTTCCAAATGCAATAACGGGAATCAAGCCCTCCTTTTGAATGGGCGATTATATTTACTTTTTCACTGTTTGTTTCCCGTAATATATCCTCAATAGTGGTATGCAGTATTTGGGCGTTTGTTTCATAATCGCCCCACGCGTCCGTATTTCCAAAGAAAACTTTTATTCCGTTCTTTTCCAATTCTTCAGGGATTCTGCCCCAAAATATTTTATTTTTTCCCCTGTCATGCGCGTAAATACCATGCACCAATACGACGGGATATTTCAAAGGTATTTTTTTTTTAACTTCTTCAATAGTAGTAATAGTTTTGCATGAGAATAATAATAACAATGTTATTGCTATAATAAATTTCTTCATATTATTACTGATACTGA
>NZ_BDHE01000046.1:0-3470 GCF_054786175.1 Treponema sp. R8-4-B8 | reverse complement strand
CTTACCCCGATCAAGTTGATAAATTGGAATTTCAAAATAACGACTGGACAATTCTGATGAAGGGCAAATGGTATTATTATGCCGACGGAAAAATATTACCAGAAAGCTATTTGGAAAATGCCGATAAGTACAGGCCTTTTCAATTTTATCACTATACTGAGGAATTGCCGCCGTGGGTAGAACGCAGCCCGGAGGAGGTTGAAAGATTTAAAAACTGGGCTATTATCCGAAGCAAAAATACGCTTCAACGTTCTGGTTTTTTTATTGATGAACTTTGGAACGCTTCTACACGCGCCGAAACTGAAAACCAGCTTGTAAAAATAAATTTCCTTGGAAAAACCGCAAAAATTCATAAGGGCATTCAACAAAAACTTGTTATTATTGAAGAGCGAATTAAAGACGCCGCAAAAACCGACAGTGCGATTCAAAAATGGATAGACAACCTCGGCTCACTGGAAGGATACGGCTGGCGATATATCGCGGATACTCACTCCCGTTCATATCACTCCTACGGGCTTGCTATCGATTTGCTTCCAAAATCGTTAGGCGGTAAGCAAACATACTGGCTATGGACTTCCAAAAACAGAAGCGACTGGTGGAATGTTTCGTATAACGAAAGATACCACCCGCCTGATGCGGTAATAAAAGCGTTTGAAGCCAATGGTTTTATCTGGGGCGGCAAATGGCCGATGTTTGACACCATGCATTTTGAATATCGCCCGGAAGTTTTATTTTTAAACGGAATGCCTCCAGCAGAAAAATAATACACGACTTTACCGTGATTTTATTATAGCCTTAAAGCGACAATTAATTTGCCGTATGTTATTTGTCAATAATTAATAAAAAACGAAAATAGAGTTATGGCAAAGAAAAACGAAATTGATGAAAAATATGTTTTTAAATTAATGAGCAGCAATCTTAAGCGACTTAGGTCTATTCAGAATATGTCACAACTAAATCTTGCTCTCACTACGGGGCTTACTCATAATTTTATTAATGATATTGAAAACTGCAAAAAAGGGGTCTCGGCAAAAACGCTGGCAAAACTTTCAATTGCGCTGAATGTAGAGCCGTATCAGTTCTTTCTGCCTAATTCGATAGCCAACAATGAAGTTATGAGTTATGTGAAAGACTTTAATGATTCTTTAAATAAGGTTGTAAGTGATTTGACGCAGCAGTATTTAACCGGGGATAAGAAATAGGGATAAGCGGTGTCGGTCATTGTCGCGTATTCAAAAAACGGTATTAGATAACCATTGCGTTACCTTTTGCGTAAATACTTACATACTTGCCCATTGCCTGAAATTCTGATATAATAACAACAATAAGTAGTATTATATGGAGGTTCAAATGTTGGTAATTACAGGCATATTTGAGAACGAGCGGTTTATTCCTGACAGGCCGATTTCTATTCCACAAAAGAAGAAAGTGACTATAACAATAAACGAAGAATTACCTGCCACCTCCAGACAGGCCGCTAGACGCGCAATTTTTGATAAATGCCGCCTTGATCTGACAAATTTTAAATTTAACCGTGATGAAGCAAACGATTATGAGTAAAATTTCGCTAGATACTAATGTTTTAATTTATAACCATGGGATTAATGGCGATTCCAAACAATTAATCGCAGACAACCTTCTTGATAATTTTCCGATTATTTCCATTATTTGACAGTATCATCGTTGCGTCAGCTTTAGAAGCGGAATGTGATATTCTTTATTCAGAGGATTTGCATCACGGTTTAATAGTAGAAGATAAACTTACAATTTTAAATCCATTTGTAAATGTACTATAAAAACACCAAGCAAGTTACGCTACAAAAAACAGTTTATTTGGCGCTTCGTAAAAACATCATCTTTTAAGGAAGGATCGGTTGACTGTACTCAAGTATTTTATTGGGTATACATCTTCTAGCGCTAATTAAATGATGTAGTGCCGCTAATTTCTTAACGGCACTAGCCAATTTCGGTATCAGATACTGTGCGTAATCTTTTTACTGTTTTGACCACGTATCGCCGTTTTCTTCTCTCGTATACGTTCCCGCTTTTGGTGATGCCGCTAAGTAGGAAGTTCTTAAGTTGTCTCCGCCATAATACCCTTCTGGAAAGGCATTATCTCCAAAATTAGCGTAAGCTATATTGCTCCCTGTTGCAAACGTTACGCTGGTAAGGCTGGTAGCGTAAAAAGCCATCTCCCCAATGTTGGTAACACTGCCGGGTACAGTGTTACAGTTTTCTAATGCCTACTCACAAGTACGCTTTATTACTCATAAGTCTATATCAGATAACGAATTACGTCAACTACTTTCCTCATAATTATTTTTAATTACTCATAATTACCCACCGTTATTCAACAAATATGATGTCTTATCTGGTGTAACATAAGCGCATTTTACATTACCGCATTTAACAAACCTGAATATTTATTACCGCAGACCCCATTCAAAACACCATTTATAACGCCCATAAAAGCCCACAAAACAGCGTTAATCCCCATTACCGTATCACATTTACCTTTTACCCCCAATAAAACCCCTTCCAATGCCGTTTTTTGCGTCTTTATTTAATGTCGCATAACGCTTCGCAAGTTTTCCCCAAAAAGGGGACCGCCTACGGCGGCAGGGCTGCGCCGTAATTGAAAACGAAAGGAAGAACACCCGATTTGTTTATATTTTTCGCCAATACCCCCCGCCCCGCGCGCCATGCCCATCGCAGCGCAGTCCGACAGCAAAGCGAGATTAGACCCACCCACCCGGCGCGCGGGGCGGGGGGTAATAATTCAGTATTGGCTTCGCAGTGTTGAACTACCCATAAGATTAAAACAAACATAATAAATATTTCCCTCTCCACACACACACCGAGCTAAGAGCAATACGGCAACCGCCCGAACCCATAAATTTGTAAAAAGTAAAAATTCACCCTCAGTACTATTCCCTCTCAATTACATTAGTTCAAATTCGCCACATCATCCCCGCTCCGTAGCCGCCACCCCCTTAAAGCCTAAAGGATAAAATTGCTCCGTTCCGCTGCGCTCCACTCCGCAATTTTTCTGGTAGAGACCGCCCTTTTTTGTGCGGACATTCGATGTGCTATCCAAAAAATCTGGATAAAAAGGGACAAAAAAGTATGGCAAGGGCAAAACGCAAAATTTAAAAAAAGTGAAAACACGGCATAATACAAACAGGCAAACACCGCGCCCATGCCCAACATCGTGTTGGGCATGGGCATGAAAAAAAAAGCTAATCCTCACGCTTTTTTTTTCTAAAATAAATCGAAAAAGGCATTAAACAACGGCGTACCGCCAGACGTGTTTTAACACAACAACAAAATAAAACGCCATACTTTTTTGTCTAAAATTATAGGCAAAAATAAAATAAATAAAAGGCACAAAAAACCCCGGCAACCCGCCCTTCGCAAAATGCCGCAAAACACGCATAATAAAACCCGTGTGGAAAAAGTCGTAATTCCCC
>NZ_BDHE01000045.1:0-3532 GCF_054786175.1 Treponema sp. R8-4-B8 | reverse complement strand
CCGGCGTTGTTGATGCCGTCTCCGGAACCGGTTCCGTTAATGTTTACTTTGATGTTCGGTTTAACCTTGGCATATTCCGCGGCTAACAATTCCATCAACGGGGTTACGGAAGTTGAACCTCCAACTTCGATTGTGTAAGCGCCGCCATTTTTTACTCTGTTCTGAGCCTGTGCAAACACGCTTGTCAAAGCGAGCAATGTCATCAATACTGCAATAAATTTAGTTTTCATGTTTTACTCCTTGATATAAAGATCTAATAAATAAATAATGTTATCTTGTTAATGGGTAGTGAATGAATTGTTAAAATTTGGTTAAATTTGATAACTTGGCTATATTTTCCCAATTTCGATTAGCCGTGCGAAAATGTCGCGCTGTGCGATAACCTGTTCAAATAAATCCGTTCTCCGTAGTCTTTCCCGCCCGGAACTCCGACAGCGTCGGCGCGGCAATGCTGGCAATGACGGAAAACCTGTATGTATTTTTCCGCTTCAGTCCGCGCTTTGTCAATCTGAAAACAGGTGGGAGGGGCGTTATTTGACATTTCATGCAAGGGAATTAACGGAATAATATTGTACATATCGGCTCCGGCTTCACTGACGGCTTGTGCTATATCCGCGATATGGGCGTCATTTATTCCCGGAACAAGAACCGTATTAACTTTTACCGTTATGCCGGCGGTCTTTATCCTGCGGATTCCCGCAATTTGTTTGGAAATAAGCAGGCGGGCGGCTTCTGTTCCTTCGTATACTTCGTCCCTGTATCGAATCCTGCCGCACATCAGCGCTTGTTCTGCGGGGTAAACCTCGTTTACCGTAACAGTTAACGTATTGAGTCCGGCATTGATTATCTCATCGGCTGAATCTTCCAATAGCAGGCCGTTGGTGCTCATACATTTTATCAAACCGGGAAATTCTTTGCCAATCATGCGAAAGGTTTCCAGAGCATAGGGCGTAGCCAGCGCTTCGCCGGGACCTGCGACGCCGACAACGGTAATTTCAGGCGAGAGTTTGAGCGACTTTCTCACGACTTCCAACGCTTCCTTCGGCGAGATTACCCACGCAGTTACGCCGGGACGCTGTTCTGCCGCGCTGATTTTTCTGTCGCAAAATTTACACTCAATGTTACATCCGGGACTGACGGGAAGATGAATACGCCCCTTGTTGTTTGGCCTGCCCAAAGAAAAACACGGGTGTTCCTGTTTAATTGTTTCAACCGTTGCCGTCATTAGTATTTATCCCTTTAATAGTGAAAAACCGGTCTTGATTTTTGCATAAAGCCGTTAAAACGTCATCGACAAATCCGGGCGCTTCAAGCACCCTCATTCCCTTAAATGTCAGATAGTTGTACGCGCCCGGACCGATTTTGCCGACAATAACCGCTTCGCAGTCATGGAGAATTTGAAGTACCTTGTCAAAGGCGGACTCGTGATGCGCAAAATTATTACAGCATGGTTCAACCTCTCTTGTCTCAATGTAGGAATAATCATTGTCATTAATTGAAACAATGCAAAATTTTTCCGTTCTTCCAAAATGCCGGTGTATGACTTTGCCGTCTGTGGTAGATACCGCGATGATATGGGACATAATTACACTCCGTGTTAAATTTTCTCGCCTTTGCCGGGAATGTCTCCCATTTCAAGAGCCAAAAGTTGATCCGACCATCCAGCCGCCCATTCCCGAAGCTCCGTAGCGTCCAAAGGAGACGGAGTCATGGAATTCTCATGGGCGGCGATGCGCTGGGCAAGTTCGGTGTAAATTTTTGCCTGGGCGGAATCCGGCGCGGCTTCGATAGTGGTTTTTCCCCGAAGTTCGCTCTGCGTTACCGTAACGGAGCGCGGTACATATTGCATGATTTGCGTTTTTGTGCGTGACGCGAAATCGTCAATAATATCTTTCGCGTAGGGTTTGTTAATAGAATTGGCGATAATACCGCCAAGCAGGGCGCCGCCGGAATTGGAATATTTTGCTATTCCCTTGAACAGATTGTTTGCGGCATAAACCGCCATAAAATCCGAAGAAGAAACGGTAAAGACATGTTCGGCGATCCCTTCGCGGATAGGGACTGCAAAACCGCCGCATACAACGTCGCCAAGAACATCATAAATAACAAAGTCCAAGTCCAGTTTCTCGAAAGCGTTTTGCTGCTTGAACAGTTCCACTGCGGTTATAATGCCGCGTCCCGCGCAACCGACGCCGGGAGAAGGTCCGCCCGCTTCCACGCAATAAATGCCGTTAAACCCCTGAAATATCACGTCGCTTGCCTTGACCGTAGGCTTTTCACGAAGTGTATCCAGCACGGTCGGGATATACTCGCCGCCGCGCAGGGTATTGGTGGAATCGCTTTTGGGATCGCACCCGAACTGCATCACCTTGTAGCCGAGCGTCGAGAGCGCCGCCGAGATGTTTGACGTGGTGGTTGATTTGCCAATCCCTCCTTTTCCGTAGATTGCGATTTGCTTGATCTTTTTAGCCATACTTATGCTCCTCCTGTATAGATAAGTAATAAATAAAATCCGTTTTCCTGGTATGAGGACATTGCCCTCCGATCAGAACGGTTTCTTTAGCGTTGTCGGCGGCTGTCAGCAAGGCGTGCTCGTAAGTTTTGTTTGCCGTTTTGTTTTCCTTTATGCCGATAAGCCCGTATTCTTCGAGCGGCATAAAACAGTATGGGCAAAGGTGCAGTATGCCCTTTACGTTCAATTTTAATATTTGTTTTAATAAAGCCATTTGGCTGCCGGCGCAAAATTTGACAAAACGGGAATTTCCTATAAGCTCCCGTTGAGCGTGCGGGTCTGACAGGGAAACAACCTTTACACCGGCGATAAAAAGTTCTGATATGTACCAACTTAATTCTTCCGCAAGAAACCATAACGCGGACAGCGTTTCATTCGGATAGCGGACAAGCCACGACAGAAGTTTCGCGGATGTGACTATACTCAACAGTGAATAAGGAGCAATTGCGTTTGCCATAAACGGTTGTTTATTCGACAATTCTCTGACCCGCGCCAGATTGTTTTTTATCTGTTCAGATTGCGAAAAGCGCGGAATACGCGAAAGCTGTTCCGGCGATTTTATGAATGGAATAACATCTGAAAAACCGCTTGCCGTGGTTTTAACCTCCGCGCCAAGAGCCGCCGCTTCTTCGTCAAAATTGTAATCTATCCGTTGAAATAAACCGTTTTCTTTGTCAACGGTATTATCAGGTTTAACGCAGTAGACGCTGTTGTTGTGCATATCAGAACCCCCAACGACCGCACGAAAAGGTCGTCAAAATGCGGCGTGTTGGCAAGCTCAATTTTTTCAACGCCGTCAATAATCGCCGGAATAATTTTTCTAAAATCCGCATTCAGCAAAAACGCCGCCGCGCCCGATTGCGACGTATTGCCTAAAAACTTGATTTTTCCTTTTAGTTCAGGCGGAAGCAATCCTATATTGAGCAGACTGCTTTCCGAAAGGTGATACCCAAATGAACCGGCAATCAGCGCTTCGTCAATATCGCCCGCGCTTATACCTAATGAATTTAACAACGCCGT
>NZ_BDHE01000044.1:0-3538 GCF_054786175.1 Treponema sp. R8-4-B8 | reverse complement strand
CTGAGAGCACCAAAAAATGCCGCAGTCCCCAATAAAAGCAAGGCCGCCTTTAGGTGGCCGCCAGTGCGAGGCGGATTCTCCCAGAGTTTTTGCCACACGTAGCCCTGCCCTGACTGTACTGAATAAATTCTTTGGGCATACATCGTGTAGTAATATTGACAATTTTTTAATATTTCTATATATTTGCCTCAGACTCAAACAGTCCCCTTCGTCTAGTGGTTAGGACACCGGGTTTTCATCCCGGCAACAGGAGTTCGACTCTCCTAGGGGATGTAAATATGTACAAGCCTTATATGAAGCCTGTTGAAACGGCTTTTCCTGACGTGAAAATCCCACCGCCCAAGGTTTCAAAGTTATTTATCTTTATTGTGTCTATTTTAAGCAAGCCTTATCTTTTCATGCTTTTTGGCATGGCTAAAATACTTCTGCGCGGCGAGGCGTTTGTTTTTGACGCTTTTAAACGGGCGTTGTCCAAAAAAAGCAGATGTATCATCGCTTTCCGCCATCCCGATGGAAGGGAACCTCAGCTTTTAGCTTGGTTTTTCCTTTTTAGGCTGAAGGCTCTTGCCGCGAAAAACAAAATTCGCTTTGAGCTCGACCCGCACGCTATTTTTGTGTACGGCTATGAAGTAGTCCGCTGGGGCGGCGCATTGGCGCGTATTTTCATGCCCAATTTGGGCGCGATACCGATACATCACACAAAAATTGACTCCAAAGGAATGGCGAGGATTTATAACGCTATTATAGACGGTCAGTACCCCATAGCCCTTGCCCCCGAAGGGCAGGTCTCCTATTCTATGGATTCCCTTCCGCGCTTAGAGCATGGCTCTATCCGAATAGGTTTTCAGGCGGCAAGCCAGATGGCAAGTAAAAACATGGATTGCCCTCTTGAGATTCTTCCGTTGTCAATACATTACCGCTATGGGCGCGGCGGCAAAGCGGCAATGGAAAAACTTTTAAAAAAGATTGAAAAATTCTGCGGTTTTTCAAAGCGCGAGACCGCGTCTCTTTCCTTCACCGAAAGGCTTCGCGAGTGCAGGGAATATATTCTGCAGATTAACGAATCGCGCTATCACATAAAAAGCGACGGTTCCGCTTTTGAACAACGTCTTGAGAGAGTGGTAAACGCCGCGTTGGAAACATCAGAGCGGTTTCTCGGCCTTAAAAGCGAGGGCGATTTTTTTCAGAGACTGTACAAGGTGCGCCATGATTGCTGGGACAGGATATTTCTGCCGGGCAGTGACAATCTTAAAAAAGTCCCGCTTGTCAAACGCTCCGTAATGGATCTTGGGGCAGGGGAGGCGTGGCACATTTCCCGTCATCAGGAACTCGCTGATTTTGGCTGGTATTTCCGCCATCCGCTCCCAACTGAGGAAACCGCCCTTCATCAAAAAATAGAGTTCGTTCAAAATCTTTGGGACTTTGCCAACCGCACGATGGGCGGCGCCCTTTCCGGCAGGGTCAATATTCCCGTAAAAAAAGTAATCATAAAAGGCGCTCCGGTTATCAATTTAAGCGGTCGGCTTAATCAATATAAAGAAGATAAAAGAGCGGCGGTAACGGAAGCGACATCAGATTTAGAGAAGGCTTTTCTTAAGTGTATTGAAGAAATGAAAGGCGAAGAATAACGAAAAATAATGAAAAATTTTCACACAAAGATCACGAAGGAACAAAGAACACAAAGGAGGGAGAGGGCGCTCCCTGAGCCTGTCGAAGGAAGCGTGGAACGGTTCTCTGTCGGCTTAGAGAAACTCAACCGTAAAAATAGCACTCAAAAATTAAATGAAGTTTACAATGATGACTATTATAAAGAATTTGAACCAATATCAAACACGGCGCTTGAGAGCATAAGGGAATTAACTAAAAATGATACGTGGTGAAATTTTATTGCCCTAATTAATAAAATGTAGTAAAATATATCATCACATTAGCGAGGTGTTATTATTAAAATAGAGCTTTTTACATTTTGCGATTTCGCTCAGGAAAACGGCGGGAAACTTACTATCGTAGGGACATTCGACACTATTATCTCACGTAATTTCCCGTGCGTTCATCCGCAGCTTTCGGTCGTTATCCGTCTGCGCTTTGATCTTTGGGAATTTGGAAACCACGCTTTTAGAATTGAAACCCGCGATTTGGAAGGTGAGATGAGCATGGAAACGATTAACGGAAATATTGAGGTAAAGGGAGTGGGAAACGCGTCTGCGGTTTCTCATCTTGTTTTTAGCATATCAAATCTTCACTTTAAAAATCCAGGCCTGATAAATTTTGTCCTATTCATAGATGACAAAGAAATTAGTTCAATCCCTCTTTATATAAGAAAAGGGTAGAATTTTTCGAGAAGACTTCACACAAAGAACACAAAGTGGGGAACTAATTAGCAATGAGCAATTAGCAATGAACAATGAGCGAAGTTAGCAAGCATAGCGGCTTGCCAAAAGACCGCGCCCGCAAACAACGAAATTGCTCATTGCTCATTTTTCATTGCTCATTGAAATAACACCTTCTTCGTGATCTTTGTGTGAAATCTTGGCGATACGTGATAAGAGTAAAAAGTCAGCTAGTACTAAGGCGGTCATCGCTTCTACTACGGGGACGGCTCTTGGGACGATACACACGTCGTGGCGGCCTTTGATGGCGATTTCTTTGACATTGCCGTTTTTGTCAAAAGCGGGTTGCGGCTTTTTGATTGATGGCGTTGGTTTGAACGCGGCTTTAAAAATTATGTCTTGGCCTGAAGAAATGCCGCCTAATATGCCGCCGCAGTTGTTGGTGGCGAATTTGCCGTTGCCGTCAGGGGATGGAACATCGTTGTTTTCACTGCCTTTCATGTTGGCGGCGGCGAAACCGGCGCCAAACTCAACGCCTTTGCAGGCTCCTATGGAAATTACTGCCGCCGCTAGACGGGCGTCAAGTTTGTCAAAGACTGGCTCTCCTAAACCGGGGGTTACTCCTCTTGCTAGGCAGGTTATTATGCCGCCCGCGCTTTCACCCTCTTTGCGGAGTTCTTCTATTTTGGCGGCGGCTTTTTCGGCGCCGGGTTTGCTTGGGACGCGGAAAGGATTGCGCTCTATTTCTTCGATGTCGAAGCCGTCTTCGCCGGGGGAAACTAAAGTTATTCCGGCGATTGATGACGACCACGCAATAACTGATATTCCATGCAGAGCTAGAAATTTCTTGGCTACCGCGCCAGCGGCTACTCGGCAAAGAGTTTCCCTGCCTGAACTTCTGCCGCCGCCGCGATGGTCCCTAATACCGTATTTTGCTTCCCATGAAAAATCGGCGTGGCCGGGCCTGTATATGTCTTTTAATTCTTCGTAATCGCGGCTGTTTTGGTTTGTGTTGCGGACTATAATCGCTATCGGACTTCCTAGAGTCTTTCCTTCAAAAACGCCGGATAAGATTTCAGGAGAGTCTTTTTCATCCCTTGAGCCGTAGAAGCTTGCGGGACGGCGGCGGGCAAGCTCTTTCTCAATGTCGTTAGCTGAAATTTCCAAGCCCGCCGGGCAACCGTCTATCACACAACCCATAGCTTGAC
>NZ_BDHE01000043.1:0-3614 GCF_054786175.1 Treponema sp. R8-4-B8 | reverse complement strand
ATGTACGCCTGCCCATCGCATAACAGGTCGGTAAACGCATCGCCGCCTTACGGCGGCTCGGGGTTCCGTTCGGCTAGGTCGCCTGAAGGCTCCCACGCCTCACTCCACCCACATTTTTTTGCGCCCGTAAAACCGCTTCGCGGTTTTCCTTATCGGGCGCAAAAAAACGTCAGTTACCGACGTTAAATACACAAATAACACAACCCATCTGAATAAATAATAGCAGAAATAGAATTGTTTGTCAACAAAAATGCGTAAAAAATTAAATATTTTTTACATTTTAATAATGACCAAAAATAAATATTCGGAAAAAAAAGATTATAAAAAGTATTGACAAATAAATAAAAATAAGATACCGTTACATATAACGTTACGGCGGTAAAAGACGTTTTTGCTTTTGCGATAAGGAAACTGCGAAGCAGTTTCTCGCAAAAGCAAAAATGTGGCGGAGCAAAATACCACAAAGGGGCGTAGCCCCGACTGGTATTTTGCGTAGCCTAGCCCCGAAGGGGCGTACTTTTACCGTCCTGTTAAGTGCAGTGACGAATGTTATTACAATCCTAATTCATTCCTTTTTTGTTTTCGTTCTGCTGCTTCCACTTCATCTCTTGTAATAGGATTAAGATATGCAACCATTACAGTATTTCCAACAACTCTATTGTATTGATTGTATATATCATTTAGTATAAAAATTACATTCATATTATTTCTGTAATATCTAAAGAATCTAATCATATTAATGGTTAAATTACCAGAGGGAAATGTTTGTTCATCTCTATCATCAAATTTACCATAAATTTCTACAATTCTTTCCATTAAAGCAAGGGCAGAATTACTATTTAAATCTTCATACATAACAGATGCACCGTAAAATTTATTATTAAAAAACGAAAAACGTCTACTAGAAATTCCAGAACCAACATTTGTTTGTTCAAATTCCCTTACTCCAATTGATCTTCTCTCAGAAGTAATCTCTCTAGCAGTTGGGTATGTTCTTTGGAAAACCTCTATTGTTGCACCCCATTCTAATTTATCATAACCAATAATTGGGTTTTGTTGAGATTGTCCAAAAATAAAACTTGAAACACTCAAAAACATCATTAAAAAACATACATTTTTCATTTCCTACCTCCAATATATTATTATTATATCTAAACAATAACTTAATGTCAATATATTATTACCAATTATTTCATTCGTCATTGCACTTAACGGTGGATAAATGGATTATACGGTAACGGAAAGGCAAAGGCGGTACAGGGAACGCTTGTATAAGGCGGGTTTTAAACAGATTTTCGTCTGGGTGAAGCGCAAGGAAGAGAAAACCAGTGAAAAAATGAGCATGACTGAATTTGTGAAACTGCTAAATGCAAGAAGAAAAAAATCCGCAAATATTAAACGCGGAGCAGGTGTCGCTTATACTTAATATAAGCGAAAAAACAGTCAAGAAATTGGCGAAAGAAAAAGAATTGCCCTGTGATTTTATTAACCGCAGGCCTCATTTCAACTGGAATGTTTTAATAAAACGTTTTCATGAGCTTGAAGGAGGCGCGGCATGAGCGAGTTGGCTAAAGCGGTATCGCAGGTGAGAGAAAAAAAGTTGGGGGGAGGCGGGATAGACTCTTTGCGTCTTTACGTGGCAAGTAATTTTCCCGACACGGTTAAGGCCTTAGGGCAAATGGACGCCGATTATACGCGCCCCAAGAGAAGGAAGGGTTGTAATTTGGTAGTCATTGAGAGCAAAAGGTACGGAAAAAGAATCTACGCGAGACTTTCGTACAATGGAAAAACGCTGCCTACGAAATTTAATACTCACACTGGGGATGAAAAAGAAGCAGAATTATACGTCAAAAAAAATAAAGAACGCCTCATTGACGGGTATTTGTCCAGAAAGGACGGAAGGATGTATAAAACGCTTGAAACTTTTTATGACGAAGAGCAGGACAACCTGTCGGACAGGGGCAGGAAGGAATACGCCGCAGTCATAAAAAATAAATTCATACCGTTTTTACGTCGGGAAAAAATTAACGAATTCGGGCAAATAACAAAAATAATTTTAAACAAATTTCAGGAAGAGTTATTAAAGGTAGGCATAACCGGGGAAAAAAAGAGATATAAGCCCATGCGTCCGCAGAGCGTAAACAACAACATAAAGGCGGTGAGGAAAATATTTGAAACCCTGACAAGGCGGAACTTTCTTGAAAACAACATATGCGATTTCGTGAGGGACCTGCCGATAAAGGAAGAAAACAAAAAACCGCGCGGATGTTATGAATTGGAAAGAATAAAAGACGTTTTCAGCAGAAAGTGGAAGGACGAACTGTCGTATTTATTATGCGCTTTGATTTATACGACGGGAATGCGGAACAGCGAGATAAAAAAAATTAGGATGGACGACATTCAAATTATAGACGGCTGCCGTTTTATAAAAATCAGGAAGAGCAAGACCGCGAACGGAATAAGGCTGATCCCTTTGCATAAATCGTTATACGAAAAAATGAGGATATGGGGAATAAAAAATAAAACGGGGGAAGATCCGCTTTTTGACGTTCACGCCGACATGTTTAACAAGGCGAACAACGAGATGGCGAGGCGGCTAAAGGTCAGCGATGAGGAAATGGAGAGGGAAAATATTACCTTTTACAGCGGGAGGCATTACTGGAAAACGCTGATGAGCGCCGAGGGGTTAGGAGAAGATATTGAAGAAGTTTGGATGGGGCATAAGGTTTCAGGCAATGTGGCTAAGTTGTACAATCACCGGGACAAACAAGGCAAAAACAGAATGGTAAAAAAAGCAAAGCAAGTTTATTCGATATTAGACAAATGCGTCTTTAAAACAAAGACGTGAGGGCAAGCCCTCACGTCCGCAGGGGCGGCGGGGGCGCAGTCCCCGTGAAACAACAAAAAAGAGAACGGAAAGACGAAAGGCCGCCAACAAAGCGGAGAACGGTTTTTAACGTTTAAAAACGTTGTTTCGATCAAGGGACTGCGCCGGCTCCGTAGCGAGAACGCCCTGTTCCAGTTTTTTATAAGTTTCGGGTTTCGCGAATTTTTTCGCAATGTCTTTTGTAATATTCATTTCATTTAAAAGTTTTTTGCCTAAGGCATAATCTTCACCGGCGGCCGCGACACATTCGCATACGCCTTGGACGTAGCCTATTTTACGGGCGGCGTCAATTTCTTTATGATGAAGATATTCTTCGACGGAGCCTATTCGAGGGGTTTGAGGTTGAGTTTCTTTATGGCTTCTTGAAACCAGACGTGCCCTTCCCGCCTGTCTTGCCGCAAAGATTCGATCTCTTGCTTCGTCAAGGGACGGGGACCGTCCGAGGGCGATGGCTTCCGGGTTCGTGAGCGCTTTGTAATTGCCGTCATAAAGATTAACCTCCTTTAAGAATAATGATAAAGTATCCGGGCCGTATTTGTCAACAAGAGCGTTAATTACTTTAGGTTCGGGGGCAAGCCTGTCGCCGTGGCCGCCGAGGGACATGGCCGCGGCCTGAACTACCCTGCCGCCATTTTTTTCGATAAAGAGCCGCAGTTCGTTAAAGGAACCGCCGTTGGAGAAAACGTCATCAACGATAATATAATCGCGTCCTGATTTAACTTCGCCG
>NZ_BDHE01000042.1:0-4046 GCF_054786175.1 Treponema sp. R8-4-B8 | reverse complement strand
TGCGGCATGAAGGGGACAGCTCTCTCCGTGAATACACTCGGTGTCGGTTTCAGTTTCGGTTACTGTAATCATAAAAACTCCTCTGTGTTTAATATACTCTTTTTATGGCAAATCAACAAGTATTTGTAGAACGATGTATGCCTAAAAATTTATTTAGTATTTATTTTAGAAAAATATTGTTCCATTGACACCATAGACAATAAATGATAAAATCAATATATAACACTTTATGCAGTAATCTGCTATTGGCAAGAAAGTGTCTGAAACTGTTTTTACATAAATGAATTAATATACTATAAATTGCCCAATAAAAGGAATTTCAAATGAAAAACTATTCTGTATATATTTTATTATTGATATGCTCCGTGAGTATTTGCTGTGTTTCTAAAAATAAGGGAAATACCGCCGCCATAATGGAAATAAAAAATATTGAAGGTCATTATATTGATGATAAGGATATGCTTACTCCTGTCGAATTAATAATAACAAAAGACGTTAAAGGATATAAATATGAGATGACCACCCCTGATAGAAAACTGGAAGGGAAAATAAGTTTTTCAGACAATTCTGAATCCTTTTATTTAGACGGAATAAAATGGTCTTGTTTGGAAATCGACGGAGACCCTCAAGAATCGCCGGAAAGCGTTGAGGTGCGATTTGATGAAAATGGACTGTTAATACAAAATCGTGGCGGAAATTCAATGAGCGGCGTATATTATGTAATATTTGATGATATAGATGAGATGTGGATCGATTTGATGAGAAAATACATTACCTTGCCCAACGGCATAACTGTGGACGTTAGAATTCCCCAAGATGTTGTCGATATGATAATTAAGCGTTTTAAAGCCATAGAGAACGGCGATATAGCGGCGTTCAGGTCTACATTAGGGCCAATGGAGGATGGAGTAGATTATTATTACCAACTCGGATTAATATGTGAATTTTTTGGAGACTTCTTTGGTATAGACTACGATACTTTTCATGAAGCTGTTGCGGACGGCAGCGAAAAATTAACAGAAATCGCAAATACATTATTTTATGGCGAACATCCTTTAAAAAGCAGAAATACCGGACTAGTAATAAAAAAAATTGAAATTACAGATACTGGCGGATTAAAAGTGACAGCAAAAAATAAAAAGAACAAAGAAATTATTTATAATTTTCCGTATTATTGATAAACGCCTTTGTGCAAACAATGAGCATGAAATTTATACATGCGCCGGTAACTGTTCAAATCTTCAAATATTCTGCAGCCTCCGATAAATCATTACAACGATGCCAAACCGTGGCAAGTATTTCCGGCGTCGGCTCGATAAGGTCTTTAATAAAAATTGACCGTATCCCTGCGGCGTGTAATCCCAAAAGCCCCGGAGGCGAGTCTTCAAAGCCGACGCAGGCAGAAGGAGGCTGCCCTAATTTTTCCGCCGCAAGAAGAAAAATATCCGGCGCAGGTTTTCCGTTTTTAACTTCCTCACCGCAGGTAAGAGCCGCAAAACGGTCGATTATACCGGCTTTACTGAGCATATTTGTCGCGGTGGCAGTACGGGAAGAAGTCGCGACCGCGAATGGTATCTTTGCGGCGGAAAGACGGTCAAGCAGATACATAAGACCGGGTTTTAAGGGGACTCCGTTTTTATCAACTTCTTCTTGTACAAGCCTTCTGAATTCATTGCGAATTGCGTCGTATGGAAAATCTGTGCCGAATTCCTCATACATGACCAAACGCGCTTTTTCAGCGCTTATCCCTACCATACGAAGAACAATATCATAAGTTATGTTATACCCAAACGGTTTGCCCGCGACTTCCCAAAGAGGGATAGTCAGATTTTCCGTATCAAACATAAGGCCGTCCATGTCAAAAATAACGGCGGAAGGGCGGAATGTTTTTTCTGTTGTTTCCATTTTAAACTCTTTTTAACTTAAAATTACTTTATATCCAAATACGTCCTGAAACAATCCGCCCTTTTCTTCAAGCCCCATCAATTCAAGCGAAAGATCATAGGCCTTATCCGCGTGAAGGACGATTGTTTCCGAACGGCGCTCGACGGTGATGTTTTTTATTTGCTGAGTATGACCGCGATCCAAAGCGTCCGCAACCCTTAAAATAGAAGCCATTTTAAGAACAACAACGCGCTCCTCGCGCTGGAGTATCATAAACTCAAGATCAGACGATGAAGGAGGATCTCCGCGATGGTAGTTGACTACATTTGAAATAATGCCAAGTTCATCCTGATGAAGCCCGAAAATTTCAGAGTTCGCGACAATGTACTGACTGTGTTTCTGATGACCGGACGCTTTTATATAACCGCCAATATCGTGCAGAATAGCGGCAGTCTCCAGCATTACGCGATGACGGCGGCTCATGCCGTGTTCTTTTACAAGCGCGTCAAATAACGTCATGCAGTGTTTGGCGACATTAAGAGCGTGAGGCTCGTCAAAATGAAATTTACGCCCAAGGTTAATGGCGGAGGCGATTATCTGCGAGAAAAATTCTTCCTGCATGGATGAATCAACGCCGGAAGCCAAATCGACAAGATAGCCGTCGCGGATTGTAACAAGAGGAACGGCGATATTCGCGGCTCCAGTCTGCTCAAGAAAAAGTTTCAGTACCAATAGGCCGAGGACGAGGCCTTCAGCGTCGGCATAAGGAATTCCAAAATTACGCATGCAGTCTTCTATGCTGTAATTGCGGAGTTGTTCTACAAATTTAATATAATCTTCACGTTTAATGATACGGCAGTTTTCGTTTAATTCTTTTCCAACCTTGTCGGCGGCAAGACGCGCGTCGGCGCTGGCGGCGACAATCATGCGCACTCGGGTAAGATCCATTTCCATGTTTAAATGCGTCAAAGTACTCCTGAGATTCTCATTCAGATAACGCTCGTAAAAAATGCCCGTGCCAAACCCTTGGCGTGAGCGCTGATCGATAAGTATTGTTCCCATTTTTAAGCTGTGAGCCGCTACCATCTGTCCCCGCCGCAAAAGCATAATTTCCGTAGAACCGCCGCCAATCTCGATAATCATGGAATTTGCTCGCCAAATAAGCGGAAGATCGTCCTTTAGCGCGAAACGCACCGCAAGATACATCAGCCTGTTTTCCTCGATACCTTCCACAATAGAAAGATTAAATCCGGTTTCCTGATATATTCGGTCGATAAAAACATCCCTGTTACGCGCCGCGCGGAGGGCGCTTGTAGCGATAACATGAATATTGTTATCCGCAATGCCCCACCCTGATAAAAGTTCGCGGTAGTTTTGAAGAACCGAAAGACACTCAAGGATTGATTCGCGGGAAAGCAGTCTTGAAGTAAAAACGTCGCGCCCAAGAGACGCGGGCTGCATCGCCCTGTCAAGAGTCTGCCAGCTTCCGTTTGAATGAATCTCAGCGATATTCAGCCTTATGCCCGTAGAACCGATTTCTATGATCGCGGTCAGTGTCGTATCCGCGTCGGGATTGAAAGATGAATTTTCCAATGTACTCATAATTACAGTTTATCAATAAGAATGGAACATTTTCCAGAGGGGATTGGCAACGTTTTTTCTTTTACGCCCAGAATGTTAATAGTAAAGTAATAGAGTTTTTCACTTTCCATGTGAATCTCCCACCCTCTGCCGCTTTTATTAGAAAGAATCGTAATCATATTATTTTTAAGGGAAAGATTTTCCACCCCCATAATTTCCAGATTGGGAATAACCCAGTCTACTGTTTTGCGCGGGAGCGAAATTGAAAGCCCGACAATATTTTCTATTGTTAGGCAGATGGTAGAAAGAGCGTCGTAGGTTAAATACTGCGGGCGCGGGAAATTCGGCTTACCAGACCATTTTGCCGGCCCTTCTTTTGTGGGCAAATAAGCTTCCCAAAGATTTCCCCTGTGATGATTACCGTCCGGGCTCATTGAATCAAGCATAAAGTACATGTGCCTAATCGCGCACTCCCGCGCCAAATCCCAGCGCTGATAGCGCTCAAGCCCTTTTATAACCATAAATGTTAAATAAGGATAAACCGATCCTCTAAAGCCGCGCCCTGTTTCATCAAATTCTTT
>NZ_BDHE01000041.1:0-4056 GCF_054786175.1 Treponema sp. R8-4-B8 | reverse complement strand
CGGCGGCTCGGGCTACACAAAAACGCAGTCGGGGCTACGCCCCTTTGTGCGTTTTTGTTCCGCCACATTTTTGCTTTTGCGAGAAACTGCTTCGCAGTTTCCTTATCGCAAAAGCAAAAACGTCAGTTACCGCCGGAACGTTATGTGAAATGTGGGCTAAAATTTGTTGGAAAATATACAGAAATGGATTGACAGAATGAATAAAATAAGAATATAATATACAAAAGGAGAAACAAATGGTAAATGCAATGGATTATAAAAAAGAATATAAGGATTTATATTTACCCAAAACAAAACCAATGATTATAAACGTACCCGAAATGTGTTTTGTCGCTGTTGAGGGCAAAGGCGACCCAAATGATAAAAATGGAGAATATCAAAAGGCAATAGGAATATTGTATAGTATCCAATTTACAATAAAAATGAGCAAAATGGGGAATAATAAATTGGCTGGCTATTTTGATTATGTTGTTCCCCCTTTGGAAGGTTTCTGGTGGGCTGAAGATAATGAATGGATTTTTACAAAAGACAAATCAAAATATAATTGGACTTCAATAATAAGGCTTCCAGAATTTGTAAATAAAGAAATATTTAAATGGGCTTGTGATGAAGCAACAAAAAAGAAAAACATAGAAACAAAAATTGCAAAATTCATAAAAATAAAAGAAGGGTTATGTGTACAATGTATGCATATTGGCTCTTATGATGACGAACCAAAGACGATAAAAATGATAGATGACTTTATTACAGAAAATAATTTAAAAAATGACATAAATGAAAAAAGGAGACATCACGAAATATATTTGTCTGATCCAAAGAAAACAGAAATATCAAAGTTAAAGACAGTAATTAGAATCCCTGTAATAAAATAATGGTGTACGCCCACACTTCGCATAACAGGTCGGTAAAAGTACGCCCCTTCGGGGCTAGGCTACGAAAAAACGCAGTCGGGGCTTCGCCCCTTTGTGCGTTTTTTCTCCGCCACATTTTTGCTTTTGCGAGAAACTGCTATCGCAGTTTCCTTATCGCAAAAGCAAAAACGTCTTTTACCGCCGAAACGTTACACGAAATACCCCTTGCAATGGTCTAAAGATAAATTAAAGAAAAGATGAAGGAAAAAGAGCATTATATTGTAAAAAATTCTTTTTGCCCCACGTTTATTCGTCTCAGTGCGCCGTCCTGGCGCACGGGTTTTATCCCAAAAGAGGGTCAAAAAGAAGAAGAAAAGGAATAAAATATAGGAATAAGGAATAAATTAAATCATTTATAAAGCGGTCTACGACCGCCACGCCTTCGGCGTAATAAATATATGAAATAAAGTGTCATATATATATCAAATTTAGGATATAAAGGGCTTGCATTTTCCCCCTATTTTCAACAAAAAAGGGCATTATTCTCCCAAATTTCCACTTGCACACCTTAAAATATTACTATAAAATAATCGCATGGCTAATAAGAACATACAAACAGCCCAAACTCCAAGCTTAAAATTGCCTTCGGCAATTTTAAGCACTGATCTAGGCAACAGGCAACAGACAACAGGCAACAGGCAACAGGCAACAGGAAACAGGCAACATGAACCAGGCAACAAGGCAACAGGCAACAGGCAACAGGCAACAGGCAACAGGCAACAGGCAACAGGCAACAGGCAACAGGCAATTGTATCAACTCTGTAAAAATCGTGTCAATACACCATTAGAATATAACCAATCAAACAAATTACTTTTTTCATTTCGTGTACAAGCGGACAGCGTTGTATTCCTGCGGAATACAGCCTGTCTTTTGTATAACTTTGCCGTTGGCAAAGTTTCCGCCCATATAGGCGGGTAAATCTACGTGATTACCCGTCTATAAAAGACGGAATCACACAAGGAGTTGACTATGAAAAATATAGTTAAACTTTTCGTAGCTATGCGAAGCATAGCAATTATCGCCTTTGTAGCGGTAATCGTGTTTTCTATGTCGGCGTGCGATGATGGTGGAGATGACGGCAATAATAACGGAGGAGGGGTTGGAGTAACGGTTACCGTCAGCATTGAAAAGATTGATAATCGCACCTTTACCATAACCCAGGAAGGGTCGAAATGGAGCGCCACCTTGACGGATAATACGAGCGGAAAAAGTAACTTTTTTGCTGAAGCTACAAGACAAGTCTCGGTTACTTACAGCACGGGAACTGGCAACTTAGACATTTCTGGAGCTTTTGAACTTACGAGAAACAGCGATACACTTGTTACTTTTACGCTCAGAGATATCTACACAAATGTAAGCGGGACAATAACACTTAATTCTGATAATATTCATGGGTGGCCTGATTTATTTATCTTTCTTGATGTTAATCTGGATAAAGATATTTTAATCATAAACTCTGCGAAGGCTAGTATAACTTTTTAGCTTCACAAGGTAGTGAGGCGCAGGAGTAACTGACACCCAAATTTCATAGTGCCGTCAAGAAATTGGTGGCACTAGATATGGTGTATAAAACACTTTCATAGAAAGTGAAATTAAAGTAAAGGAGTATTATTATGAGTACCAAAAAACCTGTTAAAAAAACAGCCACTAAGAAACCCACCGCAAAAAAATCAACAGCGAAAAAGCCGACCGCAAAAGCAAAAGCGAAACCAAAAGCAAGTAAATCAACCGCCAATGCTAATTCCGCTAAACAAGCATATCAAGCAATTAAAGCCCTTACGCAATTACCAGCGGTTAAAAGTCAATCAACTAACGCACGGACACAGCCAAATAACCCGTTACTCACGGAAGAAGAGGTCATTCAAATATTGGACGCTTTTGGTCTCGTAAGGGAAATACTAGCGGAAGCCGCCGCCAACTTGCGACCGCTCGACCGCATGAGGCTCAACGGAGTAGGAATAAAAAGACAAGGTTTCATCGAAAGGGCGTTTACGTTAGCCGCCGAAAACCAACAGTTTCTGCCACGTTATCTGTCAATCGGACAATTTCAAGAAAGCTATGAATACTTCGTTACACTTCGCTCGCTGTTAGACGCTTGCACACAACTTCGTGAATTCATTTGGAATTTAGTCGTACAAGCCGCCGACATCACATTCACAGACGCAGGTGAATTCTACAAAGCCGTACAGGAAGCCGCACGCAGAAGAATAGACGGAGCGGAAACACTCTATCGTGAACTGTCGCCCTTCTTCAAACACAACATAAGAAGAACAGAAAACGGCGAAGAAGTGGAAACCAAAAAAGAAGCATTACGTGATGTTAAAGGCTTAATCAACGGCAAGAAAGAAGGCAAGTTCGTAATTGAAAACATCAAACCAAAACTGATAGGCGGAAAACACAAAATCATTGACGAAACATTTAAGGAAAAAGCCACTTTCAAAGAAACCGAAGATGTAGAGGAAACTGAATAAAACGCCCTAAATTGTGTCATTTTGACCCATTTTAGAGGTCATTTCTTAAATTTACCCCATTTTCCCATGTTTTTACACCGAAAATGATTAAAATTCAAAGATTAATCCTTGAATTTCAAGGATCATTTCTTGAAATTCAAAGATCAATCCTTGAAATTCAAAGATCATTTCTTCAAATTCAAAGATTAATCCTTCAATTTCAAGGATCAATTCTTGAAAGTCAAAGATTAATTCTTCAATTTCAAAGATCAATTCTTGAATTTCAAGGATCATTTCTTCAATTTCAAAGATTGTTTCTTGAAAATCAAAGATTAATTCTTCATTTTCAAACATCATTTCTTGAAAATTAAAAACTGTTCCGCAAGGAATAGCAGGTATTATTTTGGGAATATCCGACATTATATTTATTCCAACTGATGAAAAATAATTAAATAAATATCTTTAATTAAATATAATAATTAATACGCAAAAAAGAAATGAATAAAGCATATTAAAAATAATATAAAGCATTATTGTTTAAAAAATTATTCCCACGCCCGTGTACGTCCATGTACATGGGCGGTTCACTTGTGGGGAGAATGAATTTAGAAATTATTTTGCATATAATAAATATAAAAAATATATTAATCTATTGTAATTGTGTATTTTAAAATATTGTAACAAAATATAGGCA
>NZ_BDHE01000040.1:0-4103 GCF_054786175.1 Treponema sp. R8-4-B8 | reverse complement strand
AAGCCCGACAGGAAAGACTAAAACAAAAACAACTACCGCGAGCATCGCTATACATAAAATAATTAGGCGCAGGATCAGCATATTTATGTCATTGAAAATTACAGATGACGGTATTGTTGACACAAGAATCCAGCCAGTACGTGGTATGGCTGAAGAATATATAAAAATATTTTTATCGATCTTAAAGAAGTCGGCAGAACCTAATACTGATGCGCGGTATTTATCAAGATTCAATTCTTTAAAGAAATCTTTTTCCATAACCGCCTTGATGTCTTCATGGGTAATAAAAAGCCCGTCGGCGTTAATGATATACATTTCCTGTCCGGGAAAACTACGCATCGCGCTAATCATTTCTTTCATAACATTTACCGCAACGTCGTCCGCCGCTACTCCGATGTCCGTTTTTTCTCCGTCAAAGACCGTCATTGAAAGGGTAATGATAACGTCGCCGGTGTCAGAATCAACATAAGGTTCTGAAAAAGCGATTTTTCCTTGCGCTTTCTTAGCGTCGGTAAACCAGGAGCGTTGGGTATTATCCCAATTGTCATCGGGAATCCATCCTCCGGCAAACGCGGCAAAACCGCCCGGCTTGTTCCACGTCATGTTATTGGTAAAATACAGATCTAGACAGTTTGGCACTATTTCTTTAATGTCGCGTAAATATTCGGCGACAGATTCCACGGAAACAGTCCTTTGATTAAAAAGATGCGTAATGCCGACAGAGAATTGCTTTATAGCTTCTTCATGTTCTTTTATAAAAGACAACACCATATCCTGCGAACGGGCGACGTTTGTCTTTGTGTTTAACTCCGTCAAATTTGTAACAATATGACGAAGGTTGTAAAAAAAGATTACAGATAAAGATACCGTTATAGATATAATTATAAGTAAAGTGACGGTTGTAAATAATCTCGCGAACGATGTTTTTTTGGGCTTTTTCATATTATATGTATAAATATATCAAATATTAGCAAAAAAATAATTAACATTATTGATCATTTTTAGAATTTATTGAAAAAATTATCTTTTACGCGGATAAAATGAACAATTTTAATTATTTTTACCGTTTTTCAGATACCAGAGTACGCCATTTTCTTATTTAATTTTAATAATTCTTCTTCAGTTAAAAAACCTTTCGCGCCTCCGTTATCGCCAATTTTGTATGATGCAAATAACGCGGCTAATTGCATTGAATAATATGGGTCTTTTGTATTATGATAAAAATGAATAAAACATGAAAATAGCGCGTCACCGGCTCCTATTGTATTGACAACTTCACGCGTTTTTACGGCATGAAAATGTTTTATTTCTCGCTTTTCCTTCACAAACATTAATAGACCGTTTTCGCCCATTGTAACTGCGATTATTTCATGATTGTATTTTTGAGATAATTGCGCTATCATATCATTTTCATTTCCAATAATATTTTCATTGCTTAAAAATAATATGTCAGAGTATTTTATATAATCGTTATTATATTCATCATTTATATCATCCAAAACGTGTACGTCGGCAGCTATTATTTTTCCATTATCTTTTAATACTTTCAGAAAATCTCTTGAGAAATTTATATTGCATATAATTCCAATATCTATTTTATCAATAATGTTTTTTAACATATCTATTGGATATTTTATGTCTTGTATGTTTTTTAAATCTAATATTATCTTTCTTTTATTTCCGCTGTTTAATATTCCTGATTGAACCGTTTGTTCCAATAACGGCAGCACATAATCCGTATTTATTTTATCTTTTTTAAGATCATTAAGAATAATATCCTTATACATATCATTCCCGATTATAGAAAAAAATACAGGTTCGTCGCCTAATGTTTTTAACGCTTTTACAATATTATAACCGACTCCTGAAACGGAACTATTTACGCCAAAGAATTTATACTCAATTGGAGAATATTCTATCGGAAATTTATCCGCGTTAATATTTGTTTCTATATTTGTCAAACCGCATACAAGTATATCATTCATATTTCTTTATACGATAATTTACGGAATAACGCAATAGGCGATGTTGCGTAACATTAAGAGATATCGCGTCTTGCCTCATGTTTTATATATTTTTCAATCCACAATGACAGTACTCCAGTATATATTACTATTGAATATACATTTATACGTTCCGCTAAACCAAAATATCCTTTTGGCAATATACCCATTAACATTGACCCTGCCATTAATAAAAATAATGTAATAAATGAAATAATTCCAAGATGCTTATAATTTGTCGTCCGAATAAATCCAATACCAAAAAGTATAAGCGAAACTACAGTAAATAATACGACAAGTATGGTAACAACTACATGTATTATATCCTGAAAAGTACCCGCATAACCAGATTCGGATAATGGGAAAAATGTGTATCCAAAAAATGATACAATGTTCATTATACAAAAAACACATGAAGCAACAGTAACAATTTTATTTATTTTGTTTTTAAGATAAGTAAAAAGACATATAGTGAATATCACAGAAAATATGCCATAAATAAACGCAAACACCTGTGCTATATTTCTTGACGGAGAATTTGAAGCGGTTAAATCGCTTACCGCCTGAGCCATTGGATTATAACCTTCATAAAAAATATTCCCAAGAATCACATGAAGAAAATAAAAAACGACTGAAAATATGCCAAATAAAGAAATTATTTTTATCACGCTATGTTTTTTCATTAAACCTTTCCCATGTTTATTGTTATCCTGTTTGAAACAGAGTTTATTGAAATTTTCTGCTTATTAAAACCACCCGGAATACCGCCAGTATAATTTGATAAGCCAACAGGCTCCTTTGGAAATCCTAAAAAATTTATATCCAAAACGCCATTATTATTTGCATCCTGAAATAAGGCTATTAAATACTCGCCTTCCGGTATATCAAATGAATAGGTAATATTTTTACTTGCGCTTTCCAATACAAAAGATGTATAAGGGATGTCTTTTTTGTAATCCTTCTCATTTGAATATATTTTAACATAAATTTTGCCCTCATTTCCATTTATTCCAGTAATTTCCAAGGTGAAAGTTATATTATTATCAGCGAATATATTTCCAATGCATAATAACGCTAAAAACGCCAAAGACGCTATTTTTTCATTCATAATTTTATACCCCATTTATTTCCCTTAATAATTCCGTTGCCATAACAATTATCGCATTTCAAATTCTAATGTAAATTACGGTTATTACGAAAAAGCCTTTAAAAAAATACGAAACAATACGAATTCCTTTTATTCGGAATGGATAAGCGCCATAAGCGCGGCGCGTCCTGCGGCTCCTGTCTTGTCATACACGTTTTGCAAATGTTTTTCAGGCGTTCTGACGTTCTTGTCCAAGATTGCCGCGATTTCTTTGTTTGACTTGCCTAACATCATCAGTTCCACAACACGCTTTTCCGCGGGGCTTATTTTGTATTTTTGGATAAAAACGACAGACAAGCCCGTTTCGGCCGTCCATAGCGGCAATGTTTTAGCCGTAATATTCGCGAAAACTTGCGCGTTATAAACCACCGATTGCCGCGCATAGAGATAAAAAACAAGACAGTTTATTAATAACAGAAATATCGACATTGCCGCATCCGGTATAAACATTTTTGACGCGTTGTTTCCCGCAAGCTGAATAAAAGGTACTAAATAAAACCCATATAATAAAATTAAACCGATACTGCCTAATGGAAGCACCGTCGCAATAATCCAAAAAGAACGTCTTTGTGCCTTTCCGTTAAGGTCAGTATATTTTCGCATAATTATAAAGTAGAAGAACGCCCATGCTACGCGGCATAAGCTCGCCGCCATCTGTACCGGATAAAAAACAGCGCTATTTGAAGTATCAGCTTTTCCGGTGATAGCCATATAAAAACTGGCGGCGCAAGCGTTAAACAACATATAAATACTGAAGCAATATACGGCGGTATAAAATGCCATTCTTCCATGACCGCACAAAAAAGCCGCTATTACAAGCCAAATCGCGGCATATACGGTATAAAATATTATTGATGAATTTATATTATTCAGCAAAAACGTTCCGATAAGGAGATTTATTCCGATTGCTGCGACTAAAACCCATTTCCGTCTCTCCTGTATGCGCGTATAAA
>NZ_BDHE01000039.1:0-4114 GCF_054786175.1 Treponema sp. R8-4-B8 | reverse complement strand
AAAATGTTTATGAGGGCTAGAAGATGTATGCCGAATAAAATTCTTGAGTACAGGCGGGCAGGCTGCGTGCGATGTAAAAACATCTTGCGGGCGTTCCCCGCCGGAGAGACTTTGGAATAAAACAAAGAAAATTCAGAGAAAAAACGTTCGGCGACGTACCATAGATAAAGCTTTCTAACCACCGCTGTTTAGTCGCCGAAAGGCTCGTAGGCGGACTCTTACGAAGTTTTTACAGCGTGCGCAGCCTGCCCGCCTGTACTAAATAAATTCCTTGGGCATACATCGTGTAACAGTTACGCACTGTATCTGTAAATAAAAGCCGTATTACAATAACTCCTTGTATATCCACACAAATATTTTCTTCATCACAGTAGCCAATACCATATACGCAAGGATAGTACAAATCAACCAGGGGAAATATATAAACGGCAGAGGGGTCATGTCCAATTGTTTTCCAAGCCATGTGTAAGGAATAATTGTTCCAACGGCAATACCCAATGTTGTAAGCAATCCAAGTTGCCATGAAGCTCGGCTGTGGAGGAATGGTATTTTCGGAGTTCGAATCATGTGAATAACCAAGGTCTGCGACCATAGCGATTCTACAAACCAGCCTGTATGGAAAAGAGCCATAAATAAAACTTGCGCGTCAGGGTCTAATGACGCCCAGGGGCCTCCGGTAACAAAAGGGCATATATAGAAGAACATTAAAAGATATGTTGTTATATCAAATACGGAACTTGTCGGCCCTATCCATAACATAAAATGGCTTATGCTTGTCGCGTCCCATTTTCTCGGCCTGCGTAAAAATTCAATATCAACATTGTCCCAGGGAATGGCAATGCAGGAAATGTCATAGATTAAATTGAGAACAAGTATTTGAATAGGCAGCATGGGCAGGAACGGCAGAAAAGCCGATGCTGTCAAAACAGAGAACATATTGCCAAAATTGGAGCTTGCGGTCATTTTAATATACTTGATTGTGTTGGCGTAAGTTTTTCTGCCTTCTACCACGCCTTCTTGCAATACCATCAAGTCTTTTTCCAAAAGAATGATGTTAGCTGATTCTTTCGCGATATCAACGGCGGTATCTACGGATATGCCGACATCAGCCGCTTTCATGGCTGTCGCGTCATTTATTCCGTCGCCCATAAAGCCGACTGTATGCTTGTTTTTTCGCAAAGTCGTAACAATTCGGGCTTTTTGGTTAGGTGAAAGTTTAGCGAAAATATCGGTTTCTTCTACCGCTTTTGCCAGAGCTTCATCGCTCATTGCTTCAATTTGTGAGCCTATCAAAATATGTTTTATATCTAAGCCGACGTTTTTGCATACCGTTACCGTTACCGCGTCATTGTCGCCTGTTAGCACTTTCACCCTAACGCCGAATTCGTTCAGGGCTTTGATTGCCGCTCTGGCGCTGTCTTTGGGAGGATCAAGGAAGGCAAGATAACCAACAAAGATCATATCGTTTTCATCAGCGACAGAAAGAGCAGTGCTGTTGTTATTGAGAGGCTTACGCGCAAGCCCCAATACCCTCATTCCCTTTTCATTAAGATCATAGCACATGTCGATAATCTTTTTGCGCGTATCGTCGCATAACGGGGATGTGTCATCGCCTTTCTCGGCTTTTGTCGATATTGACAGCATTTCTTCAATTGCACCCTTAGTGATAAGTTCAATTTGACCGTTTCTGTCTTCTACGGCAACGCTCATACGGCGGCGGTTAAAATCAAAGGGGATTTCATCAAACTTTTTATAATCATTCCATAGATCAATCAGGTTTTTCTCGCGGGCGTGTTCAATGATAGAAATATCCATCAGGTTTTTTAATCCTGTTTGATAATGGCTGTTTAAAAAACCACGGCGAAGCACGTCAACACATTCATTGCCGTCAATATCCAGATGATATTCAAGAATAACTTTGTCCTGCGTGATTGTTCCGGTTTTATCGGTACAAAGCACGTCCATCGCTCCAAAGTTTTGAATCGAATTCAAATCTTTGACAATAACGCGCTTTTTCGACATTGACACGGCGCCTTTGGCAAGGTTAGCTGAAACTATCATTGGAAGCATTTCCGGCGTAAGGCCTACCGCCACCGACAGAGCAAAGAGGAACGCGTCAAGCCAGTCTCCTTTTGTAAAACCATTTACCAGTAAAACTATCGGAACCATAATCAACATAAAACGGATAAGTACCCATGAAACTGAATTAACGCCTAACTCAAAACTTGTTGGCGGAGCTTTTTTCTGAAGCTGTTCCGCGATAGTGCCGAGTATTGTATCATCTCCAACGCTCATAACTACCGCTATAGCCGAACCGGATATTACGTTAGTCCCCATGAACGCAAGATTTTTCAGTTCCAGCGGATTGTTTCCAATATCAGTAACAGGAGCGGAAAATTTCTCTACAGGCTCGCTTTCGCCGGTAAGGGCTGACTGGCTGATAAACAAATCTTTGGCTTGAATTATACGAACATCAGCGGGAACCATGTCCCCGGCGGCAAGGTAAACAACATCCCCCACGACAATTTCATCCATTGGAATTTCTTTTTTTTCAGAATATGTATAATCTGATTCTTTATTCTTGAATTTCCGCGCCGCGCAAACAGTAGTTCTAACCATCTCGGTTAAATTTTTTGCAGCGTTGTTACTTCGCACTTCCTGAATAAACCGCAGAAACCCTGATATTGTAACCATTGCCATAATGATGATAACTGCCGTATAGTCGGAATCGCCAGGCGGCGTTAAAATAACGTCCGTAAAAAATGATACTGCGGCTAAAACCATAAGGACGATGGTAAAAGGATTGATAAAAGCGGTTACAAACCGTCTAAGCATGGAAGTTTCGTTTTGTTTTGTAATTTTATTTTCACCGTATTCATCGCGTTTTTCGTCAACATAATCTTCATCGTAGCCGTCTATGGTGTTTTCGTACTGAATAAGAAGGGTATTTCCGTCTTTGGCGGCAGCCCGCAAAAGCCGTTTTTTTGCCCTATCCGCCGAGGTAGTAACGGTTTTTGTCTGCGTGTTTTTCTTGCTCATTTTGTATCTCCTCTATTATAAATCATTTTAAAATGAAAACGGATACTAATGAAATGTCAAATGATTTTATATATTTATATTTTATTGTTTTTTATTAATAAGTGTCAAGCGGACAAACCGCAAGCAACTGTTACATATCCCACTTGATGTTTTGCCATAAAAAAGGTATATTAATGTAAAGGAACTTTTATGAGCGAAGTGAACAAAACCAAACCCGATAAAGATTGTATTTATGGAGAAAATTGCCCTCTTCATGCCGAAAATCCGCCCTTTAATTCTAAAGTGCTTGCCGCTATAGAAGAAAGCAAGGCTATGATGAAGGGCGATATTTTTGCGGATTGGTACTATTCTTTTAAAGAAGCTAAAGAAGATCTGGGTATTTAAGTGCCGCAATTTACCTTTACCGACCAATTTACAGAAAGCCTCGAGTCGCTGAAAAAGCGCGGTAAAGACATGGACAAAATTTCCGGAATAATGACGCTTCTTATTTGGGAAGAGCCATTGGATGATATTTGTGAGGAGTACAGGCTAGATGGAGACCTTGAAGCGTTTTGGGAATGTCATATAGAAGACGACTGGATTTTACTCTATCAGTTGGGAGAGTACAATATATCCTTTGTTTATACCGGGACACATTCTGATTTTTTTGAGAGTTGAGATATGTGTACCGTACTTTTACACGATGTATGCCCAAAGAAATTAATAGCGAAAAATATTATCACTCTATATAAAAGCCGGACATACGCAAAGCCCTTCCAGTGATTAGTGGCGTGAGGATGGAAAGATGTATACCCAAAGAATTTATTTAGTACAGGCGGGCAGGCTGCGCACGCTGTAAAAACTTCGTAAGAATCCGCCTCGCACTGGCGGCCACCTAAAGGCGGCCTTGCTTTTATTGGGGACTGTGGCATTTTTTGGTGCTCTCAGCGTGTAGCATTATTGATCTACACGGCTACGCCGTGCGTTTATTTGGCTGTGAGCCTTTCGGCGACTAAACAGCGGTGGGTAGAAAGCTTTATCTAGGGTGCGTCGCCGAACATTTTTCTCTGAATTTTCTTTGTTTTCTCCCCAAGTC
>NZ_BDHE01000038.1:0-4173 GCF_054786175.1 Treponema sp. R8-4-B8 | reverse complement strand
AATTATGACAGTATCGGTAAAAAATGGACATCTCCAAACGCTTTAGTCATAGATTCTACGGAAAGTGATCTTAATGATGACTTTGACGGGGACGGAACTTACGGTGAAAAATGGGCAGGCTTAACTGATAAAACATGGCAAGCGCGTATGATGATCTCCAATATAGACGGAACACAGCAGCAGTTTCCCGACGGTCCGTATATGGTGCATTATATAGTAATGGATACGGCGGGGAACGCCACACATTATCAGAAAGACATCTATATCGAAAACAACAAACCACGCATCACATATATTAACATTGGAACAGATATCAATTTTAGCGGCTTTCTTGATTATCCAAGCGAATTCAAAGATAAAACGCCCAATGGAAAAGGATATGAAGTTAATAATACATCCGAAGGAAGAGGCAATATTGACACGCCTGATAAGGAATTCAGGATTCGCAATGAACGTTTCGGGATGAGACTGGAGTTGGAAAAGGGCAATGGAGCGAAATGGGCTACGGTTACTTACGTTACAAAAGACGTAACAGCAATACCTGTCACCGCTATGAAAAGGGGCAGGGTCTACCAAATTGCCACAACTGCGCCTGATACCGACTTTACCAAGTATGGGGCGCCGAACGGTTATAAAGACACTATTTTTATTGCCGCCTCAAATGGTGAAGGAAAAGGCGAGGTTTATCAGTTCATTGAAGTTAAAAAACAAGGTCCGGATGCGGTTATTCCAGCAAACATTATCGGATTTAATGATTTTACCGGAATTACGGATACGACAACGGGGTTGTTTATTGTAAAGGTATACGACACAGTTTTATCCGGCGACACAGTACATCCGGAGTATGATCAGCTTTCCCATGCGGTATTGCTTACAGTATCTATAAACAATGATGATAATATTTCTCCTAAAATTGATGTAACCAACTTTGGACAAAGACATAAAGTGCCGACAACGGCGGTCGGCGATCTTGGAAATCCTGCAAATTACGACGCCAATTTGCCGTCAGCCCTTGCCGATGCGGTTTATACCGATTATGTTGATGCGACGGTAACCACAGCCACAACAACAAAGAACGGTTATGTTCAATATCAGGCTCATTCGGCAGCTAATGACGGCGCGGCTGACAAAGGCGGAACCGCCAACATAAGCGGCAAGGTAATATTTAACGGTAAAGTTAACGACAACCACCAAATTAATAGAATTGCCGTTACAATTCCGGGTTATAACGGCGGTAATGGTTCCGGTATTGAATTTGACATTGCCACAAGAAATTCAAGCGGTTTACTTGAGCAAACAAGTAATGTAGCCGGAGAAAGGGTGTTCAGGCTTGTATGGACAGAAGCCCAAGTTCCGCAGAATACTCTTGAATACGGACATACCCTTGTATGGCAGTTTATGTGGGACAGTTCAAAGATTGACACGGTAGCGGATGATAATGTTGATATTACCTTTAAGGTTTATGACGGCAAAAACGCAACGTCAACTTCTGTAAAAAATGTAAACATTAATCCCTACATATCGGAAGTAGTTACCTCCCTTAGCAACACATACTATGTGCCTTCCGTATTTAACCGTTCCGCGCTTGGCGGCTATCCGGTACGTGAAGGAGAAACAATTACAATAAAGGGATTTAACCTGGGTAAAACTGACCTAGGTAATACGACATTAACTATAGGCGGCACCTCATTAACTCCTTCATTGGCTAATCCACCTGGAATTGCCGGAGGCATAAAGGGTACTGTAACAGGCGTTAACTCAGGAGATTTGGTTGTTACTGTAAACGGTAAAAATTCGTTTAATAACAGCGATCTCAAAAATAAAACAACCGATTACAACAAGGAACCCAACGGCGTAAACAACAACAAACTTGACAACAGCCGATACATCTATGTGTGGAACACGGGATGGTTATATAATCAAGATATACCTTACATCTCCAATCCTTTTATGAGAGTAAACAGCAGCGGTAACCGCCTATTAAGTTTTGGTTTCTATAACGGTCAGAGTACTGGGCGTTTAAAAGTACGGAAAGACAACACTAATTATATACTTGGAACGGCATACTCTAACAGGGTAGTCTTTTCCACTGTTGCTGCCAGCAAAACTTTATCCACTTTTTACGCGGCGGCTTCCGACCTTAGTTCCCAAAATAATCGCGGTTTCCAACTTGGGAAGAGTAATGCCGGAGGTACAGGCAACTCCGCAAATTCAACTCCCGCAGATGATAATTCTGGTAACGCAACCGCTACCGGTTCTCTTAATCTTTATGCAATGACAAGCTCTAACCCTGAACGTTTTAGGATTCCGCGTATTGCTGTTCAGTCAACTGGCTCCACCAGAACAAATGATACTGTCGACAGGATTTTAATGAGCTATTTTGATAATGAATCCAATAATAAGGAAGTCAGGATCATATACGGCGCTGTTGGAGCTGCTGATGGCTTTAATATATCCACTTCAGCCACACCAACTACATCAGGCGCTACATCAGTAATAGTAGCCGACAATACTCAAACATATAAAGGCAGTATGTATACGGCAGTTGGGTTCCTTAGTGACGGTAAGCCGCTTATAGCATGGTATGACAATACGTCACAGAATCTGATGTTCTCCTTTGTTAACTCTACTCCAGGTGGTAATACTAGTACAAACGGGTTTTTAGGAACCGCAGCTATCCCAACAGCAACATGGCAAAATAACGCCGCAGTAATAGCCGAAGGTAAAGGCACTCACGTTGACATGGCGGTAGATAAAAACGACAACGTTCATCTTGCGTATTACAGTGACGAAGGCGGGCTTTGGTACACCTATATTCCCGCTGCTGACGTAACAAACAAGGCCAGGGAACCTAATTCTGTAAGGGTAGACACTTTCCTTTCCGCCGGAACAAAAATTATGATTAACGTAAGGAATGATACTACTATACCTTACATTTCCTACGCGCACGCTTCATTCCCGGGAACAAGGCACTCTATCCGCGTTGCGTGGCTGGTTAATACCAGCGAAGCAACGGCGGCAGGCACAAACGATGACGACACATTTACAGGCTTATGGGAAGTAATGACCGTTCCCGTTAGAAGTGACGTAATACCAAATATCGACGAATTTATCTGTAACGGAGTAATGCCTACTAATTCCTCAGGCGCTTGGACTGCACCCGGCGGTGCCAGCACTTTGACATATAATTCGATGCTTCATCAATCCATTTTGGTTGGTTTCTTTACCAATTTAACGTATGAGGGAGCGATATTAAAAGGGAACATTTTAACCGTACCGCTAATACTGCAAAAGTAGCACATAACATTGCTTAACACGGCGGGCAGGCGCATTCGCGTTTGCCCGCTTTTTTTTGCACAAATAACACAAAGGAAATAACCACGGAGGACACAGAGAACACGGAGGAAGAAATGATTTTCGTACAAAAACTCCGTGTACTCCGTGGTCCAAATTTCTTAAATATATGATTATGTTTAAGCCCGCTTTTTATGTCAGGATATATAATATTTTCATTCCCTAGCATTTAAATAATAACACTATTGCGTGATATTGACAAATAGCCGATAAAAAAGATATATTAACTTATAATTTAGAAGGAGATTATTTTTATGGTTAATTGCTGTTTTTGCCAAGAATTTATTAATCACGAAACTAACGATGATATTCAAAAGAATTATTCGGTAACCAATCGGATATTATTTAACAATGATAAATTTGTTGTCCTGCCCAGCGTATCGCCCATTGTCAAAAATCATCTTTTGGTATTACCCAAAAAACATATAAATACCATGAAACAACTGGGTGATGATGAAAAAGGCCAGTTTTTTGCGTTAGTAAATAACATAACCCAGTTGCTCGGCGAAGACTATTTTGCTTTTGAACATGGGGCTTTTCCTGTCAACGGCAATACATGCGGCGTTGATCACGCGCATATTCACATTTTACCAGTTAAAAGAGAGATTTCTAAAAAAGTAATAGGATTTATAAAAAAGACTTATACATATATGCTTTACAAAGATTTATCCCTGTCTTTAGATGATAAAAAAGACAAGCCGTATTTATTATTTGGAAACGATACGCGGGAAATGTACAGTTGCAATAATGCCCTTTTTCAATCTCAGTTTATAAGAAAATTGCTTTGTGAGCATCTGGATATACCGGACTGGAATTGGA
>NZ_BDHE01000037.1:0-4174 GCF_054786175.1 Treponema sp. R8-4-B8 | reverse complement strand
AACTTACAATTACAACTGCGGTAATCTTTCAGGCAGAGATGACATAACGGTACAAATTGAAGAACATTATTTTTCGCGCAGCGATGCCGCAGTCGTCTTTAAGCGGATTGACAACCGCACCGGAGAAACGCGCTACATCTACCACGGCAACGACGGCACTTCCATGCCGTGGAACGATACGGCGCAAATTGATTTTCTCAATCCCGAAGCGCGCGAAGCGGTAATCCGCACAATTGTCGGCGTGTGTCAGCAGTTCTCTATCGTGCGTTTTGACGCCGCCATGACGCTTGCGAAGCGGCACATTCAGCGGTTGTGGTATCCCGCTCCGGGAAGCGGCGGCGCGATTGCCAGCCGCGCGGAACATTCTATCACCACCGAAGAATTTAACCGCCGCATACCAAACGAGTTCTGGCGCGAAGTAGTTGACCGCTGCGCGGCTGAAGCGCCAAACACACTGCTCCTCGCCGAGGCTTTCTGGATGATGGAAGGCTACTTTGTCCGCACGCTTGGAATGCACCGCGTCTACAACTCGGCTTTTATGAATATGCTTAAAAACGAAGAAAACTCGAAGTATCGCTCGACTATCAAAAACACAATGGAATTCGATCCTGAAATTTTAAAACGCTTTGTCAATTTTATGAATAACCCCGACGAAGAAACGGCAGTCGCGCAATTCGGCAAGGGCGACAAATATTTCGGCATCTGCACATTGCTCGTAACAATGCCCGGCCTTCCCATGTTTGGGCACGGGCAAATCGAAGGCTTTGAAGAAAAATACGGAATGGAATACCGCCGCTCCTATCGTGATGAAATACCGGACGGCTACATGGTAGACCGCCATGAGCGCGAAATTTTCCCGTTGATGAAACGCCGCGCCCTTTTTTCAGGCAGCGCAAACTTCAGGATTTATGATCTTTACTGCAACGGCAGCGTCAACGAAAATGTTTTCGCTTACTCCAACCGCGCATGGATAAACGGACACAATGAAAGAACGCTGATTTTCTACAACAATTCTTATTATGAAACTTCCGGCTGGATAAAAGTAAGCGACCCCGCCATTCCTTGCGAAGGCGGAACGCGAAGGGACAGTTTAAGCGAAGCGCTTGCAATCCACGGCGAAAGCCAATACTTCACTTTGTTACGCGAACAAAAGTCGAATCTGTGGTACATCCGCTCTTCCAAGGCAATCTGCGAAAACGGATTTTTTGTCGGACTGCAAGGTTACGAGACTCAGGTTTTTCTTGATGTATATGAAGTTGAAGACAACGCTAAAGGCAGATGGGCAAGACTAAACAACGACTTGAACGGCAAAGGCGTTGCCGATCCACAGACTGCGATAAAAGATATTTTCTTGGGAGAGCTTTACTACCGCTTCATGGAAATTTTAAAACCTGAAATTATTATCAACATGAATGATTCACTGGATAAAGAATCTTATGCCGATTCGTTTAAGGACTCTCTCGACGCATTTATTAACACGGCGGTTCATTTTATTTCCGGCGCAAACGGCGCTTATGATGAATGGACGGCGAAAAACAAAAACGGCAGCAAGATTAACTTTACTGCTGTTAATAAAGAAATAATTGAAGAAGAATTTAAAGAGTTTATAAACAGATTGAAAAAACTCAAAGCCGCGTTGCAGGAATCGGCGGTTGGCAAATCGGAATCGCCGCTCTTTACACGCATCACTCAATGTAATACCAAAGGGCAGCGTCTTTATTCTGTCGCTCTCAGTTATGGACTGCTCTCGTTACTGCGCTTGATAATCGGTAAAGAAGCGGACGGAACTCACGCGGCGAGCCTCGCTTTTGACCACTGGGACTTAGGCCGCAAGATGAGGGAAATCTACCGCAGATTTGGCGCGTCCGAGGCGGAAGCATGGCGCATAACGGATGTTGCGAGGGCTGTTTTGGGCCGCACAAGTCTTAGCAGCTGGTCAAACAAAGCCGCGCCTTTCCGTGAAGAAGGAACAAAATTTGACGCCGCCGATTTTGCCGCTCTGGTTATTCAAGAAAATTATCAAAACGAAGACTTTAGGCGCATATTGGGAATCAACTTTTTTAACGATGTAGCGTGGTTTAACAAAGAGGGATTTGAAGACGCGCTTTTCTACTCGTCGGTATTTTTCATGGTAGAAAGCGACAACATAGTAAAAATCCCGATTGATGAGAGAATCGACCGCATTGCCAAAATCTACGAAGTTCTTATCAAAGCCGAAGAAAAAGCGGAATATCGTTTTGATAACCTTATCGAAATTTTAACGTCAAAACTCTCAAAAGCCAAAATAATCGCCGGAAAAGCGATAACTGCCACGAAGAAGACTGAGATAAAAGCGAAGGTGGAAGAGAAGACTGAAGTGAAGAAGACTGAACCAAAGATGGAAACGAAGGTGAAGACTGTTGCGAAGAAGGTTGAGCCAAAGACGGAAGCAAAGGTGGAGACTGTTGCAAAGAAAGTTGAGCCAAAGACGGAAGCAAAGGTGGAGACTGTTGCAAAGAAAGTTGTACCAAAAGCGAAGGCTACTGCGAAGAAAACTGAGGTAAAGGCTAAGACTGCTACGAAGAAGCCTGAAACAAAATTGAAAGCGAAGTCTGCTGTGAAAAAGACTGAACCTAAGGTGAAAACTAAGACTGTTACGAAAAAAACTGAGCCAAAAGTGAAAGCGAAGACTGTTGTGAAGAAGGCTACAACAAAAACAGTTAAGCCAAAAGCAAAAACCAGTAAAAAGAAGAAATGATGTTTAAGCGCCGGTTTTTTGGAATTTATAAAGGGGAGTAAACAAATGGACACGTTAGAAGCGATTTATTTTCGTCATTCAGTACGGAGTTATACTGATAAAGAAATTGAAGGAGAAACATTAGAGCAACTAAAGAATACCATTGACAAATGTAATTCTGAAAGCGGTTTAAATATTCAGCTCTGTTTGAACGAACCGCAGGCGTTCTCAAGTCTCATGGCAAAGTATGGAAAATTTAAGAACGCAAAAAATTATATCGCTTTGGTTGGAAAAAACGATGGTCAACTTGATGAAAAAATAGGCTATTACGGCGAAATAATTGTAATAAAAGCCCAACAGCTTGGGCTAAATACTTGTTGGGTAGCAATGACTTACAATAAAGGCAAATGTGCCGCAAAAGTAAAACCCGGGGAAAAATTATTATTGGTAATATCTGTCGGCTTTGGTGAATCAAACGGCGTTCCTCATAAAACCAAACCAATTGAAAAATTATGTACCGTTAGCGGAAATATTCCCGATTGGTTTAAAAAAGGAATTGAAGCGGTACAATTAGCCCCTACCGCAATGAACCAGCAAAAATTTTCTTTTGAGTTGAATGGAAATACGGTAAAAACTGCTTCTGGTTCGGGCTTTTATACAAAAGTCGATCTTGGCATCGCAAAATACCATTTTGAAATTGGCGCGGGAAAAAATGGTTGGGAATGGAGCAAATAGTTTTTATTAAGCAGTAGTATAAAGGTTATTCGCACGCTAGATAAAATAAGATTTATAATATATAATAAAATATTATATATCATGCTGGGGGAGACCCTGGAAGGAGGAAAACTATGTCAGCAAATAAAAATGCTTATGAAATGCTCACTGGGAGTATTTCTGTCAGTATTACTGGTTGGACCGATTGCAGCTGTGGCGGGTTTCAGTGTGGCTGCACATGCCCGCCGGGCGTATGCGGCAGCGCATGTTCATGTTCATGCGTACCAAGCCGCTGCCCGCCAGCCCCTGGAGCTTGCGGTTTTAAAAATTCACTAGATTGGTAATTTGCGGCGTCCTTATTTGAGTTGTTCGGAAACATTCCCGAACAACTCAATATTTGTTTTTTGGCGAAGTAAAAAATTGTTCTATAATCTTGATATAGAAGGAATTGCAATATGATGGTTTTATCGCGCTTTGCGCATGTTTTTGATCTAGACGATGATCACATTGCCTTGTATCACTCATTACGCATGAAACCGGTTTATCTAACAAAAACAGAATATAAAACCTTTTCAGATTTTTTACAAAGTTCAAAGATTGAAAGCTTGTCTGACTTTCCCGCGTCGCTTGCCCATATAGCGGCGGAACTTAGCGAGTGCAAGATACTCAAAAAAGATTTTGATACCGACGACACGGTTATAACATATTTCCGCTCAATGCATCCTGAACCGGCCATCAGCGGTT
>NZ_BDHE01000036.1:0-4350 GCF_054786175.1 Treponema sp. R8-4-B8 | reverse complement strand
CGTTCCGTCTTCCGTAACAAGCCGCAGATTAACGCTTGCCTTGCGATGATTAAGATTCGGCTCCATGCTTCCTCCCGCGGTTTACCAGCTTTCCATTGCCGATTTAAAAGCGTTTTGTGAAGCGTTAATTATCTTTTCGTCAACACAGTAGGCAAAACGCAGCCAGCCGCTTTTTCCAAAAGCGCTTCCCGGCACTCCTAAAATTAAATGATTTTTAAGATGTTCGACAAACGCGTTGTCGCCAGTTTCCTTCCTGCCTGTTTTGCTCTTTGGGACTTTGCAGAAAAGATAGAACGCCCCCTGAGGCATGGAGTACTCAATACTGGCGTTATTCAAAACTTTTACAAAAGCGTCCCTTCTTTTTTCGTAAATGGAAACGTCTATCCGCGCTTCAGTTAAAGAGCCTACTAACCTTTGCATTAAAGCGGGGGCGTTTACAAACCCAAGTATCCTTGTAGTGTAAATTAAACCGTTTAAAAGATCGTCCTTGCCGCTTGCGCTTGGGCTAACAGCGATAAAACCGATTCGCTCGCCGGGAAGAGACAGGCTTTTTGAATAGGAGCTGACAACGATGGACTCGCCATAACAGCTTAAAACAGGCGGAACTTCTACGTTATACGCAATTTCACGGTAGGGCTCGTCTGAAACAAGGTACGGAAAACGTCCGGTCTTTTTTCCGTGTTCCCCAAGAAGGGAAGAAAGAGAGGCAAGGACGGAAGCGGAATAAACCTTTCCACTAGGATTGTTAGGTGAATTTATAAGGATAGCGGCTGTTCTTTCGTTTAACGCCGCGCCGATAGCGGCAATATCCAAATTAAAATCGTCAAGAGAGTCAACTTCCGCGAGTTTCGCGCCGTGGTTAGAAGTATAGGCGCGGTACTCCATAAAATAGGGGCGCGACACGATAACTTCATCGCCCGGGTTACAGATTGTCTTGAAGACCGCGTTAAGACCACCAGCGGCACCAACCGCCATAATTATATGAGAGCCGTCAATTTTAACATTTTGCTCTTTACATACTTTTTTCGCCAGCGCTTCCCTGACTTTTGGGAAGCCCGCGTTTGGCATATACCCGTGGGAGCCTTTTTCGTCTTCCTGAGCCATTTTTACAAAAGCCTCGTGAAAAGCAGGAGGCGGGTCTATATCGGGGTTTCCAAGCGAAAAATCGAAAACCTTGTCTTGCCCGTGCTGTTTTTTTAACTGAATGCCCTCTTCAAACATTTTGCGTATCATCGAAGATGATGCAAGCGCGTCTTTAATATTCGCCGCAATAGCCATTTTATTCTCCTTAAAATTAAAACTAATTTGTTAAACCAACGTTCTTGCGGTACGCAAGATGTCGGCGAACACTCCCGTCGCGGTAACTTGAGCGCCCGCTCCAGGCCCCTTTATTACCATCGGGAGTTTTAAATAACGGTTTGTCGTAATAACGACAATATTATCGCTGTCAACTAATGAGCGGAACGGGCTTCCCTCCGCTTCGGCGCGGAAAGAAATTTTCGCTTTCCCCTCTTCAATTACGGCGATATAGCGCAGTTGTTTGCCATCGGCGGCGGCATCGGCGCGCCGTTTTTCATAATCAGCGTCTGTTTTTTCCAATTCGGTGAAAAAAGAGGCGATGTCTTTCGCATTAAAGCAGGCGGGCGGCAGAATAGGATCAATTTTTACGTTCTTAAACTCAATGTTAAGCCCGCATTCCCTTGCGAGGATTAAAACTTTTCGCGCCGCGTCCATCGCGTTAAGGTCGTCCCTAGGATCCGGTTCCGTGTAGCCCTTCTCTTTCGCCTCGCGCACAAGGGCGGAAAAAGGCTTTGAACCGTCAAAATTATTGAAAATGTAGCTTAACGTTCCTGATAACACGGCTTCTATTTTTATTACCTTATCACCGGCTAGGAAAAGATCGCGTAATGTGGAAATAACCGGGAGTCCCGCGCCTACCGTACATTCATAAAGGTAGGGAATTCCCCTTTCCCTTGAATAAGAGGTAAGCCGTTTGTAATAGTCCATGGAACCGGAGTTGGCTTTTTTATTTGGCGTAACAATAGGTATGGAATAGTGAAGGATTTTTTCGTACAAAGAGGCGATGTCTTCGCTCGCGGTGCAATCGCAGAAGCATGAATTGGGAAGATTGAAAGACGCCATTTTCTCGATAAATTCGGTCGCGCCTTTTATGTTCGGCTCAATCTCTTGAGTGCCTTCCACTTTGCCTTTGGTAGTGAGGGTTTTCCTTGTTTGTTTTGGATCAAGCCCGTCAAGAGAAAAAATCATTTTGTCGTAATCGGCGGCTCCAATTAAATTAATTTTTAGCATATTGTCAGCTAACTTTTCGCAGTTGTCCGCGATTTGCTCCAATAAAGTGCCGCCAATCAATCCCGTGCCAATCAGGAACAGATTGACAGAACGTTGATGGGCGAAAAAGAAAGCGTTGTGAATGGCGTTAAGCGCCTTACCTTCGTCAGCCGATGATATGACCGCCGAAATATTTAACTCCGAAGACCCTTGCGCTATTGCCACAACATTAATTCCGTTTCTGCCAAGCGCGTGAAAAAATTTCCCCGATATGCCGGAAGTATTCTTCATTGCCGAACCTACGACGGCGATTATTGAAAGGTCTTTTTCTATAATCGGGCTTTCAATGGAAAAACTGCGGATTTCATTCGCGAACTCTTCCTTTAACGCAGTATCGGCCTTCTGTATGTCTTCCGGCAAAACCGCGAAACAGATTGAATATTCGCTTGAACTCTGCGAAATCAGCATAACATTGATTCCCTTCCGCGCGAGAGAACCGAATAGACGGGCGGAAAAACCCGCAACGCCGACCATGCCGGTGCCTTGAATTCTTACAAGCGCGACTTGATTGATGGAACTAATCCCGCGAATAGCGTATTTTCCCGGAGCGGCCTTAGCGGTTATTTTCGTGCCGCTTCCCTTTGGATTAAAAGTGTTGCGAACATAAATGGGAATATTTTTTTCAAGAGCCGGTTTTACGGACGGCGGAAAAATTACCCTAGCGCCAAAGTGGGAAATTTCTATCGCTTCGTTATATGAAATTTCATCTATAAGAAAAGCGTTCTTAACTTGATCGGGATCGGCTGTCAACATTCCGTCAACGTCAGTCCATATTTCAAGTTTTTTCGCGCCAAGAGTGGCGGCAAAAACAGCGGCGCTTAAATCGGAACCGTCACGCCCGACTGTGGTCGTATATCCGTCAGTCGTAGAACCGATGAACCCGGTTACAACCTGCAATGTTTTCTTTACATCTTTAAAATAAACTTTGATGTTTTCTTCAGTTTCTTTTTTTAAAATTTCCGCTTTGCCATAATTGGAGTTTGTTTTTACAAGCTCGCGCGCGTCCAAGAACGACGCTTTAATATTATTCGCCGTAAAAATAGACGCGATAAGATTCGCGCTGAGCCTTTCCCCAAAACTCATAATTAAATCCTGACTGCGTAAAGATAATTCGCCCAACAGCGTTATTCCGTCAAGAATCTGCGACAGCAAGGTTATACTATTTTCAATTTCTTTAACCGCGTTCTTGCGGTCTGTCGCCTTTAAGAAATGCGCGGCGCAGTCTTTATGGCGAGTGCCGAGGTCTTCCAACTGCTTCTTGCACGACTCTCCGCTAACTGCGGTATTCGCCATTTTAATAAGCGCGTCTGTCACGCCTGAAAACGCGGAAACTATTACCGCGCTCACGTTTCCCGCGTATTCTTTGTCATTTAAGATTCCGATAATTTGCACAATCCCTTTTGGGCTTCCAACGGACGAACCGCCAAATTTTAACACTAACATAATTTTACTCCCATTGAATAATACTAAATTTTTTTATATTTTTACAATAGTAATCGATAAAAACATGGAAAAAGTTGAATCAGGTTTAAAAAGGGTTTATCTTGATTGGGCGGCCTCTTCCCCTTATTCAAGGAGCGATATTTCCGTTCCGTTTGGAAACCCTTCGTCTAATCACCGCGAAGGACGATACGCGAAGCAAGCTCTTGAAGACGCGAGAAAGCGGTGCGCTTGTGTTTTAAACGTGCCGCCTGAAACTCTGTACTTTACGTCCGGCGGAACCGAGTCCAACAGTATCGCGCTTTTTTCCAATCTGACGCGTCCAGGAAAAGGAAGGGTAATTTCATCTCTTGCGGAACATTCTTCGGTAAGGGAGGGAATGGAAACTTTGGACAAAATAGGAAAATCAACCGGCAGTATTGCGGTTGATTCTACGGGAAGGGTGACAGCCGAAACTTTTACAAAAGCGATTGATAAATACGGCGATGTTCGTTTCGCGTCTATTATGTCGGTAAATAACGAGACTGGAGCCGTAACCGACATTGCTTCTTTAAGGGAAGC
>NZ_BDHE01000035.1:0-4361 GCF_054786175.1 Treponema sp. R8-4-B8 | reverse complement strand
GGCCCTGACATCGACACCGTGGAACCGGACGGCGCGTCTTTTTTAACATTTTCAGTTTTAACGGCCTCAGTCTTCGCGGCGGTTTCCCCCGTCTGTTCGCTCTGAGCGAAACGTGACATATCTTCCATTTTTAGCGCCGGGTGTTTAACTTTTTCCATGAACTTCCGCGTCTCTTCGGCTGTCACCGCAACAGTTTCATCCGCGATTTGATCGATAAATCCGGGCAGTTTTTGTTCGTCAAAACGTCTTAATAAATCGTTATGCAAAAGGTCTTTTAATTCTTTGGTCATCCACACGATTCTCGCGTAACCACCCTCCGCAAACAGGAACTTTCTGCTTGTAAGAAAAACTTTTCCGCAGCCAAAGAAGCCCGGAGTCTGCTGGCCTCCTCCGACAGAACCGGCCAATGTTGAAAATGTCATTCCAATAGGAGTGTCGCCTAAATATTCGCGATTCACGACCATTACGCCGTTGCATTCCGGCACATAGGCGCAGATAGCTTCAAAACAGCCGCAGCTTGTCATCGGCCTGTCCATGATTGAATAAGCGCAGAAAGTTTCTACCGTTTTATGGCTATTCGTGAAAACATAATCGCTTACCCCAGACCAGATTCCTTTTACAGGATCAAGACACTCGCCTTTTTTAAGCGGCTGATTGGGGCCTGTTTCGTCAATTTCATAAGCCGCTTTGCCGTCCAGCCAGTTGTACGCCCCGCATAGGCCAAGCCGCTCAGGGGTGATAACGCATACATGATTGGGGGCGAAACTCTGGCAAAGCAGACAGGAATAAAAAGTATCGACAGATTCGTCAGTCATGGCTTCCAGTCTGCGGTTGCGCTCATCGTAAACTTTCCTCGCGATGGCAAGTCTTTTTTCCACTTCGGCTTGATCCGTAACAAGCGTTACGCGCACTTTATCCACTATCGCGGGATAATCCGCCAATAATTTGGCGTGGAGAATTTCTCCATAGTGTTTAAGGCGAATGCCTCTTTCAAAACCTGTTTTGGAAACGCGCGTCCATACAATGTCCCTCTGCCCCATGTGCCAGATTCCTTCCGCGCCGTTGATCATGTGGTGAATCTGCCTCTCAAGTATCGGTTCAAAATCAGGCTGCATTTTTCTGCCCGCAGCCTCCACCCAAATGCCGAGGGGTAGCCTGCCGCCCGGTTCCACGGTGTCGATGTCAGGGCCGATAATTTTGATTTCGCCGTCGTTAATCGCGTCGTATTCCACGCTTGTGACAAATTCAAAGGCAAGGGTTTTGTTGCCGCCGAATTCAACATGGGTGTCCTCTTTACGGATTCTCTCACCTTCAAACGCGGGGCCGTAAGCGACAGGTATCGGCACATTAACTATTTTTATTTTACAGCCACGCACTTCAAGGGCTTTTTCCACTATTTTATCGTGAGGCACTTTTGAAACTACATGCTCGTAAGTGCATACTCCAGTCGGCAGAATTTCAGGAATGTCGGTGTCTGAAATAACGGGGAAGCCGTAATTAATCGCGCCTGCCGCGGCGGCGTATTTGTCATTTGTTACTTCACCTAACGCCATTACAAAAGCGAAAATTCTGTTCTTGTTATACTTTAAGTTTGCCTCATAGTCGCCCGGCTTTACTCCGCCAAACGAAAGCGCGGCCCGGTTGGCGAAACCAAGGGCGTAAATTAAAGCGGAAACGTCGCGCCCGAAAGGCACAAGGCGGGTTTCCCAGCCAAGTTGTACGCCTTCTGCTGCTAACTGCTCGGCGAATTGCACTCCGTTTGTACATCCGCCCATAAACACATAAAGATTTTTTTGCTGTAATTCCTTAGCGATTTTCACCGCCGTGGCGTTGTCGGGCGCGGCTCCGGTAATCGCGGCAAAACCGGGAGCGGTTCCATCTACGAACTCAATTCCCCTCTCGCGCATAATTACATCGTTAGCCGCTCCAAGCCAAATGCCGTCTACGGGATTAGGGCCGATAAGGTACTTGCACGCCTCAATTACTTCGCACGCAAAAAGAGCGGCGGCTCCAGCGTCAAGCGCGCTGCCGAGGTACGGCAACCAAACATTTTCAGCAGGTCTCGCTGGCAAAAGCGATTTCGCTTCTTCCAGAATATCCCGTAAATCGGCAAGGGTTTTCATTTTTTTGCCTGTAAAAGAATAAATGATAGGCAGAAAATAATTTGTATCGGGAAAACCAACAGGGCAGTCTAAACCTTTTTGTTTTACCGCTTCATCTAATTTTTTAACAGCTTGGGCGACAAACTCTACCGCTCCATCAATCGCGCTGGTACATATTAGTTTTGACATGACAACGCCCTCCTGTCTTTCATATCGAAGAGTTTGCGCTCAGTCTTTTTGTTAATTCCAAGTGCGTCTCTCGCCTGATTGATCAGCTCTACAATGCGATCCGCCGCCTTTATCGGGTCTTCAATAAAATGAAAACTTGCCCCATATTCATCCCTCACCTTGTTGTGGAGATAATCGCTGACAGCCTGCGATCCTGAAACATAAAAAGGATTTCCCAGTATTACGTCAACTCCGCTCGCCACAAAGTAACAGCCGATGGCGACCGCCTTTTCGCTCATCCACTCCGGCGCGACTCCTACGGCGGGAAGAGCCGCGATATCGTCTCCAAGACCGCCCTCAAAAACAACTTCTGTCGCAGCCTCAAGAATCCTTGAATTGTCAACGCAGCTTCCCATGTGAAGAATAGGCGGTATGCCCACGGCTTCGCAAACTTCCCTAAGCCCGGCGCCCGCCTGCTCTAACGCAATTTCCGGTTTCAACAGTCCCGCCTTAGCGCTCGCGATAGCCGAACATCCCGTTTGAAGCACGAGTATATTTCGTTTAACAAGTTCAAGGGTGAGCGTATTTGTATAATCGTCAGTCTTCTGCTTTGTGTTATTACAGCCGACAATGCCCGCAATGCCAAGAATTCTATTCGCTATAATCGCGTCATTCAGTGGGCGGAAAGAAGCGCGGAATCGTCCGCCGAGCATATATTTTATCGCGTCTACTGAAAAACCGGCGACAAGTTTTTCATTGTTTGCCGGAATATTTACTTTAGATTGATCCCTATTCTTAAAATTATCAATGGCGCGTTTTACAAGTTCCTTAGCGTTTTTTACAGGATCGCCGCCATGCTCTACGTTGACATGGCTTGCGCCGATAGTTTTGGCAATGTCGGCGGTAGAAATTATTTCCGTGTGATAATTTTTCGCGACATCGGGAAGGCTCGGCATACAGCACTGCACGTCTATTATCATCATCTCGACCGCGCCGGTTACTATTACCAATTCCTGCTGAAGAAAATTTCCTGCAAGCGGAACGCCGTGGCGGATTAAAATTTCATTGGCGGTACAGCAGATGCCGGCTAAAGTAATCCCATTCGCTCCAGCCGCCTTAGCGTATTCAACAATCTGAGGATCAGAGACGACGGTAGTCAGTATTTCAGAAAGAGCCGGCTCGTGTCCGTGAATTAAAATATTTACCGTATCTTTTTTTAACACGCCGAAATTCGCGGCGCTTTTTACCGGGGACGGAGTTCCAAAAAGTATATCGGAACAAATCGACGCTATCCTTGAGCCGCCCCAGCCATCTGCAAGGGACACTTGAAGGGCGTGATGCAACAAATTTAGATAATCGTGATCAACGCCCATCGTCGTTCTGTGCATCGCCTCTACTACCATTCGATCAATACCGTTTGGTTTGATGCCTGTCGCTTCCCAAACACTCTGTCTTTTTTTAGGCGCTAATTTTAAAGTTTTTAAAAAACCTTCCTGCTCTGAAAATTCGCTAAGGAACAAATTGGAAAGTTCCAGCGCGACTTCCTCGGCGCTTCTCCCCTCTTCTTCCACGCCATAAAGTTTTGCAGCTCGGCGCAGAGCTTTTTCATCTTTAATTTGATAGCCTTGCGCTTTTCCAAGAGCGACTTCTTTTAACTGCAATACCAAGTGCCGCCCATGATCAGAGTGGGCGCTTGTTCCTCCCACAACTTCACGAAGAAAATTTCTGGCGGCAATTGTGTCGGCTGTCGCGCCGCAAATTCCCTTAGGCGACTTAGGCGTAATTCTGCACGGCCCCATGTGGCAAATACGGCAGCAAAGGCCTCTTTTTCCAAAACCGCACTGCGCCTTTTGAGTTTCCGAACGGTCAAAACACGTTTCAACGCAATCGGCATGGCTTTTTTCCAGCATAGCCGCGGAAGCGCCGTCGCTTACTTTTGACAAAGTATCCTTACTCTCCATAAATGTTCCTTATATAACTTTTCGGCGGTAACTGCCGTATACCCTTTCATATTACTATTTTTTTTTATTTTTAACAATATTGAAGGATAAGGGGAAAATTTACCACGAACCACATTTTTCAGGAGCAAAT
>NZ_BDHE01000034.1:0-4413 GCF_054786175.1 Treponema sp. R8-4-B8 | reverse complement strand
GCTATAATAAAATAAATAAAAGGCACAAAAAACCCCGGCAACCCGCCCTTCGCAAAATGCCGCAAAACACGCATAATAAAACCCGTGTGGAAAAAGTCGTAATTCCCCGCCCGACCTGCGAAACCCACAGGCACAGCGTAATTCGGCGGCTACACTACGGGTTTTGGCATTATTTTAAGTGTAAGCATTATCCGCTAAAGCCCAACTGCATATAACCGTCGGTATACGCTTCGCCTTCGGCTCGGGGTTCGGGCAGAAAGTAACAAAATAAAAAATTACTCCCAAATTTCCCTCACCCACACCTGACCACTAAAAATACTGAAAGCCAAAAACAAAGTAAAAACCAAATTTGTATTTTTAGTGGTCAGGCGTCGTATACCTCTGCACGGTTATATGCAATTGGGCGATTATTGGGCAAGGCAACAGAATGCGACGTTATGTATAGTTGGGCTAACGCAAAATAAAAACATCACCCCTTGCAGTACATTTATTTTAAATTTTTATATTTACTCCCTGTTTAAGCCCCAACTATCCCCTTCGGTACATAACGTGCCATTCTGCCGCCTTGCCTGTTGGCAATTAACGGCTTTTCAAAACCCTACGTTCCGCCGCAGATATGCGTGGTATCCCCGCCCAGCGTTTCGTATAACAACAAGAGAAGCGAACTACGCCACACGGCTTCGTGGCTAAAATACCCTTCCCAAATTCCGTAATTAAAAAAAATAAATCGCTGATGCCCCCTGCGAAAAAACCGCCATAAAAAATTATCGTCAAGTAAATCTTTAAAAAAGGCGGTTTTTTCGCAGGGTGGCAATTGTCTAAACAAACCGCTCTCATTTGTTAAACAAAAAGCGGTAAAATAAATCCCTCTTAATATTCCAACTTGAAAATTTAGTCGCTAAGACCCCAATGCGAAAAAACCGCCATAAAAAACCATTGATAATTAAATCATAAAAAAAGGCGGCTTTTTCGCAGGGGCAATTGTCTAAACAAACCGCTCTCGTTTGTTAAATAAAAAAGCGAGTGTTTTACTCCCTCTTGGAATTACAACCTGTTAATTTTAATCGCTGAAACCCCCGCCCGATAATGCACGGCGTTAAGCCGTGTTGATAAATAATTCTTCATGGCGTGGCGCACAATAAAATCCCCACTTGTAAAAATGCGGCGAACCTTTAGGTGAGCCAGTGCGCCGTGCGAAAAAACCGCCAGAAAATGAAGCATTGAAAGTGTAGCTATGTAGCATAAAAGACGAATTTGCCACTTCTATATATATATTATATATATATTTATAAGTTTCCTTTTTTTTTATTTAAGATACACAAATAAATAAAAATATAGTAATAGGGAATAATAGGGAGTAATAGTGAGCAACAGGGAGCAATAAAAAAAGTGTAGCATAATCCTTTATTAATCCTACATAACCATACACCATGATACACGAATTTTTTCACTTGGCAGCATGGATGCTGCTGTTACCAATTCTTGGGGAGCGTGCGCGTCTCCTAAAAAAGCCATAATTTTTTAATTGGAAATTTTATCAATGTAGTAAAAGATTTTCTCGCTTTGTTTTTTGTTTTTTATCGCTAACAGATAGCAATACAGGGCAACCAGTAGCAACAAGGAGTAATACAAAAATCAATCAAATTATAATTCGTGTTTTCACTACCGAAAATTAAGGGGGCAGGGGGGGAACAATAAACCGCACCCGCAGGGTGTAGATGAAAAATTCAACACGTTCCAGCGCCGAACAGATTAAAACGATGAAAAATTGAGGCAAGATTTATCTTGCCGTCCGCGCTGCGGCGCTCAATTAAGCACGGCGAAGCCGTGTAGATGAATAATGTGGCACGGCGTGGCGCACAATAAAATCCCCATTCTAAATAAATGCGCCGAACCTTTAGGTGAGGCAGCGCGCCCGGACATAGCGAGGTATCTAAAAATTTTTGAAAAAAATAATTAATAGCGTCCCATTTAAAAATTAACATTCCGTAACCGTAGATTGTATATGAAAAAGTCGGTATGGCGTAGCACACAATAAAATCCCCACTTGTAAAAATGTGGCGTACCTTTAGGTGAGCCAGTGCGCCCTCGATTGATAAATAAAGAAGCGTAAGAGTTGTACTCCATCTTGACAGTTGACAAGACAAATTCACAAATTCGGAAAGTTCCCTATATATACTTATATTATTTCTTTTTCTTTTTTTTTATTAATTAATTGTCATAAAATAAATGATTAAAGTACTATGGAAGAAAAAAGAAAAAACCATGACAAGACCAGTATTTACTTGTCATACTTGACAGTTCCAAGCGGTTTTTTTTCATCGGGGGGAGCGTGCGCCCCCAAAAAATGCCATTATTTGTTAATAGCAAATTTTTTTTCTGTCAAAAAACGTCGATTATTCGCCTGTTTGTTTACTTTATAAAAGTGGCGCAAGGGAGAAACCGCACCAAAAGGGTGTAAATTAAAAATAAAAAAAGCCACAGGATTGCCCTTATCACCCACAAAATCCTGTAGCTTTTTTCTCATTGTTCTTTGCTCTCCGCTTTTTTCTCTTTTCTTTGCTCCCTGCATTACAATGGGCGGCACAAGGCAATATCTACAGTCTCCTTATAGCTGTGGTCAGCTTCAGAAAACACTAGTAAAAAAGGGTTGGAAAACATCAATTTTATTGGTAAAATCTATCCATAAAGGCTTTAAGACTGCTTTTTTGGCTAAAAACATCTGATTTTTTTCAGTTTTTGGTGTAAAAAAATCAAAAAACATGGTCTTTATAAGAGGTAATAATTGGGTAGAACAGTAGCTGACTGGCATAAAAAATATTTCAATTATGTTTTCAGGCGCTGTGAATCTATACTTCGCAACAGGGAAGATGCCGAAGATGCGGCGCAGGAAGTTTTTTTAAAGCTTATAAAAGCCGAAGGCAGGGGAATGGATTTAATCAAAATAGAAAAGGAAAAGAAAGACGCAGCCCTTCTTTGGGTAAACGCAACCAGAGTGTGCTTTACCCGCTTAAAAGAAAGGCCGAAAGAGACTCTGCCGTTATTTGACGACCCCCCTGAAAAAATTGACGCTTTTGAGCGGCTGGACGCAAAACTTCTTTTGGAGTCAATTTTGGAAAATGAATCAGAGGAAACTAAATTGTATTGTTACATGTATTTTTATGACCGTATGAAATATAGAGAAATATCGAAAACAGTAGGAAAATCCATATCATTGATTCCAAAAAAAATAAAAGCTTTTATAAAAAAAACAAGACCAAAACTAGAGGGGACTATGAAATGAAAAAAACAGATTACATTTCAGAGTTAACGCTTGAACTCTATAACATGGGCAAACTTACGGAAAATGAACGCAAAATAGTAGAAGCGGCGATCTTATCTGACAGTGAAACCCGCAACCGTTACGAGGCAATTAAAAAATCAGATGAAGAATTAAGCCGCCTTTATCCTATTGAAAACCTGCCCCGCCTTGCCGCCGTTAAAGATACCGTCATTCCTGAATTTGAAAGAGAAAATAAAAGCAGAGGAAATTTTAGAAGATATTGGCCAAAAACAGTAAATTACATACGAAAAAACCCAATGGCAATCGGAATAGGAATTGCGGCAGTTATGCTTATCGCCCTTGCTTTCGTCTTTTACATTACAAAGTGGCGCAATGTTGGCAGTCAAAACGAACCAATTATTGTGGAAGGAACAGAAACCATTGATGAAAACAATTATGATGATATTGATAACCAAAAAATGGTTATTATTACCACGCCGTCCAATGAAGATAAAAAAACAAATAAACCTGTTAAAGACAATAAAAATAATCCCCTTGAAAATACGGAAGGAGTTATTATCGCTACAGCGCCGGAACAAAATCAATCAGGCATTCATTCAAAGGGGGTAGAAACGAATAAACCAATAGAAGTTACCGGCAATAATACTACGCCTGAAAACTGGTGGCAGCTTGAAAATCAGCAAAATGACATTACAATTCCAACAGGTATAACTTCTATAAAAGATAACGAGTATTCTTCAAAACAATTAACTGTTGTAAAAATTCCTGAAACCGTAACCGTTATCGGGAATGAAGCCTTTTCAAACAACAAGCTGAAAACCGTTACCATACCCGCAAGCGTTAATTCTATTGGGAACGGTTCTTTTAGAAACAACCAATTAACAAGCATTGTAATTCCGAACAGCGTTACTTCTATTGGCAATAACGCTTTCGCAAACAACCAACTTACTAACATTACACTGTCTCACAGCATTACCTCCAGAAGACAATAATTCGGATAAAAGTAAAATTTCAGATAAATCGGATAGAGAAGTAACAGATTTAAGTAAATTATTTTCTGCTGATGATCCTGACCTTGTAGAAAAACTGATGGAACATTTTAAAAAATTGATGGAGGATTAAATGAATAT
>NZ_BDHE01000033.1:0-17274 GCF_054786175.1 Treponema sp. R8-4-B8 | reverse complement strand
TCAAGATTTGTAGTCAACCTTATATATCTTGATCAATAATGGGTCATCGGATAGGAACTTTGCGTCCTTTGCGTTCTCTGCGCCTTTGCGAGAGAAAATTTGAGAATAATGTTTTGTAAAGTTCTAGCTGTTACAGTCTAATAGTGTCGTCAAGAAATTGGCGACACTAGATATGGGGTATGGTAATGCAATAGTACCTGTCACCGCTTTTCCCTAGTGTCGTTATGCGACATTTATGCGACCGGTAATGTCTATTGCTAATTCTTCCTCCGTGTTCTTCGTGTGAATCTTCTTCTTTTAACTTATTTTCTCATAAAACAAAATTGCCCGATGTTTAATAAAAGTATCCAAGACTCTTGAGGCGCTTAAGTTCTCAATGGGGATAAAGCCACCCGCCATGTTATCGTGGCCGCCGCCTACTCCGCAGCCGTTTACGATAAACCTGACAAGATCGTTGGCTTTTATTTTGTTGCAGATGCTCCTGACTGAAAGTTTTATTCCTTTTTCTTTTACCGCGTACGCGACGACAATGTTTACTCCGGCAATGCTGACTACAATATCCCCGGCGGCGCCTAAAAGGGAATCGTTTACATTTTGCAAGTGCAGGAAGGCAAGCTCGTCGTAAATTTCTACGGTTTTAAACGCCTGCGCGTACATATCCAGATCGTTAACTGAAATCTCATTTCCTTTAAGCTCTACGACCATATCAATATCTGAAAGACTGTAGAGTTTGTAAAACATGTCAATATCAAAATTCGACGTGCCCCTTGTAAGGTTGTCGGTGTCCATAAGAATTCCGTAGAGGAGGGCAGTTGCGATAATTTTAGGAGGTTCAATGTTATTTTCAAAAAACCATTCCGCTATAATGGAACTGCAGCTTCCAACGTCGGGGCGTATATCTTCAAAACGATAGCCCATGTTGCCCTTGTATTCATGGTGATCAATAGCCGCCACTTCATCGGTGGGAAGGTCTGTAATATTGGAGTTGCCTTTTTGAGCGTCTACTAACACCGCCCAATCCTCAGTCCCAAGCGTATAAGCGTTAGCCGCTTTCACGACAGGCACATTGAACATCTCAAGCATCTTTAGGGAATTTGCCTTCTCAATTTCCTGATCATAAACAATAGCGAGTTTTTTAATTCCGCGTTGGGAGAGCAAGTAGTAAAGGCCGAGGCTGGAGGCGATGGCGTCCGGGTCAGGAACATTGTGAGGCTGGATGAAGACCTCATCCGGAGCGTCTTTTAAAATATCCACTAATATATCAAGTTTTGTTTGACTCATAAAAAAATTATATCATAAAACAAAAAAGATTATATGTAAAATGGCAAATATTTCTTCTTGTCATAATATCGGGTATTTTGTATTATAAATCATTATGTTAGGTCCTATCGTAAACGCCGCAGCCGTCGTTGTTTTTGCGCTTGTCGGAACATTCCTTGTAAAAAGAATTCCTGAGCGCATCGAAGAAATTATTAAAAAGGCAATAGGCCTTTCAATCATTTTTCTGGGAATAAAAGGCGCGTTTGAGAATGAAAGACTCCTCCTTTTAATAATGAGCATGGTCTTTGGCGGCATAATAGGCGAATTAATCGATATCGACAAATGGATGAATAAATTTGGCAAATGGGCGGAAAGCAAACTTATCAAAAACAGCCAAGCCGACGCAAAACATGATTTTGCCAAAGGTTTTGTTTCAGCCACTATCCTTTTCTGCACAGGCTCAATGTCGATTATAGGATCGATGCAAAGCGGGCTTACTGGAAACCATCAAATACTTTTTACAAAATCGGTAATGGACGGTTCCATGTCTATTGTATTTGGCGCGACATTCGGAATAGGCACGGCGTTCTCGGCGATACCGCTTCTGCTTTATCAGGGAGGAATCGCGCTTGCCGCAACTTTTATCCGCGATTTTCTTAACCCGGAAGTTATCCGCGAGATGTCCGCCGTTGGAAGCCTCATCATTACTGCTATTGGCTTTAATTTTCTTTCCGTAAAAGAGATTAAAGTCGCAAACCTTATTCCTGCCATGTTTATTCCTTGGGTTTATTTGACTGTAGTTCAATACTTTTTACATTAAACCGCAAAGGTTCTCACACGCTGACTAACCGCACGGCGTTAAGCCGTGTAGATGAATAATGCCGCACAGCGTAGCACCAATAAACGCCGCTGTCTGTAATAAATGCAAGGCGGCCTTTAGGCTGCCGACAGTGCGCAGAAAACAAAGAGACAAAGAACAAAAAGAGGGAAAGTGGTTGATTTTACTTCTTGCAAATCACGCCTTTTTTTAGTAAAATAATCGTATGGTTTGTAAAAATGCCCAAAAAGAAAGATATTTCCTTTTAGTCTGGCGTTAAATGACAGACCAGTATGATGGAATCATTATGACAGAATCATATTGAATATTTTAATCTTTAAAGGAGAAAAACTATGGCACTAAGTACTGATGAGGAACAAGGCGCGCAAACACTTGTCGAAATCATCGAAAAAACGGCGGATAACCCCGAAAAAGCGGCAAAGCGCGTTGAGGAAAAAACAGGCTCAAAAGGCGTTCTTGGGACTATTTTTGCTTTTATCAAGGATTATAAAAACAGAGATAAAACCCAGTCCAATGAAGAGTGGCTAAAACAGCAGTTTGCCAAACCGGAATACGCGTCGGCGTGGGAAGGCGGTGATGGCGCCGAAGCCGCCAAAGCTGCTAAAGCTTTGGTAAACGACATTGAAGATTACGAAAACGCGAAAAAATCCCTGCAATCCCACATAGAAATGGGGGGCAGCAGGGCAAGTTGGATTTCCCAGCAAATAGAAATCGGGGCGGCGGCAAACGGCAAAAACCTCGCGGACTACGCCAAAGACATATACGATGGGCTGGATGAGGCAAGGAAAGAAAACGTCGAATTCCTCCTTGGCGCGGATATGATAAAGGAGGCAAAATAATGGAAGAAAACAGAGAACCAAAACCCGGAGATTTAATTTGGGCGGATAGAAGTAAAAAGGGGTTGCCCTACAATCATTGCGGCATCTATGAAGGCGCGGGGTATGTGATACATTTTGCCTCGCCGGAAGGCTGTGAAATAAATCAGGAAAGCGCGAAAGTACACCGGACTACTTTTGAGCATTTTAAGGACGGCTGTCCGGTAAAGGTAATTGATATTGAAAACAGCCTTCCGGTAGAAGAAACATTACGCAGGGCTCGTGGATGCATCGATATGAAGGGCTACGATTTTACGTCATTCAACTGCGACCATTTCGCTACTTGGTGCAAGACCGGAAAATACCATTCCATACAGGTTGACAATGTAAAAACGGTATTAAAAGAATTGAACAATCCCGCTATTGATGTGGTATGTGGAATCCATGACATAGCGCAAATGCTTAAAGCGCCCCGCCTTGATAAGGTTTATCCGGCTAAGGAAAACGAGATTGATGATACCCTTGAGACAAATTCATTATTAACCGAAACAATCCCGCCAGTGCCAGATGCGGAAAAAGACATTAAGGCGGATTATGAAATAATAGATGAACCTTGCCCGGAAGATGAAGCGAAAGACTCAGGAAAGGGTGAACTCATTGTTAGAGAAGACGATACGGGCGAAGCTGATGGGGATGAGGACAAGGGGCTGCCGCCAGCGAAAAAAGCATGGTACGAAAAGGTTGGCGATGTGCTTAAAGGCATTACCTATCCGGTTTCCGGCGCACTGCAATTACTAAGCCACAAAGGCAACATTCCATTTTTAAAGAATATCAATTTTATTAACTTGGGGGCGAAAGTCCGCAATGTTATTGACAACATAGTTACTTCCATAAAGGTATTTACCAAAGCCATAACCCCGGAACAGGCAGTTGAAGAACGCAAGAACAACGAAGCCGCCCTTGCCGGGCTTGTCATCGCGCAAAAGCAAGACCAGCCGGTAAAGGAAAGACTAAAACAGACCTTTGGCGCAATTGGCTCAAAGATAAAACACGTAGTACAGCAAGTAGTTACCCGAATTGTACCCGAGCCTGTCCGCAAGGCGATTAAATCAGGAGCGGGAAAAATCTTAACGACTGTCGCTGGCGGGATTAAATCATTTGTGCAAAAAGCGGGGCAGAAAGTAAAAGGTTTTTTTGCAAGCGTTAAAAGAAAAATCTTTGGTTAAAGGATGAATAGCGTGAAAACTGAATTTGAAGAACAACTGGAAGAAACAAAAAAAGCCGTTAAAAGCGGCACATCGGCGGTTCATCTGTGCGGCGATGATTATAACCGCATAGATGAGTTTGTTACAACGCTCGCGAAAGATTATCTTGACTTTACGGAATATATAGAAGAAAACATACGCGGTGAAATAAAGAAGATACCAAGAGCGGCTATAGTTGAATGGAACTACGGTTACGGGCAGATTGATTTTTATACCAGAAAGAAAATTCCTAGCCCTTACAAAGATGAAAAAATGTCCTTTCCGCAGTTTCTGGAAAGGTATAAAGATCCCAACTTAGCTGAAAGTCATGTTATCCTGATACGGAACGCCCGCCATGTGCTTGACGGCGAGATGAACCGCGAAAATCTCGCGCAGTTACAGCAAACAATCGTTCACCTTAAAAAGAACAAGAAAGGGAAGGCCGTTTTAATTTACTGCGATGAAAAAAGGTTTATCCCCGACGAACTGACAAGCCTTGTGTATTTTCTTGACGTAAAGCCCCCATCACTTGATGAGCTTATCCGTACAGCCGAAGAGTTTATTAAAAGAAAAGAAGAAAACGAAAAGAAATTTGCTAAAGACCACCCTGATTCCGTAAGAAATCAATTTTCTAGCATAGACCCCAAGCTTGCCCGCGAACTTTCCTCCATGTGCGTTGGAATGAGCAAGGACAGTTTTAATCAAATTCTTGAAAAAGCCGCGCTTGAAGAAGAAAAAGATTTCAACGAGGCCGTAAAACCCTGGGCGGAAAAAACAAAAAAACAGTATGTTGAAAAGACCGGCCTCCTAAAATTTGTTAATGCCGAAGTTGACATAGACAATGACGTAGGCGGTCTTGGTTATTTAAAATGGTGGCTTAGACGAAATGAAAAGGCTTTTAAACACCCAAAAGAGGCAAAAGAAATAGGAATAAGCCCCGCAAAAGGTATTTTACTGGTAGGTATGCCCGGCTGCGGAAAATCGCTTACATCAAAAGCGGTCGCGGCGTTTTTTGGCTATCCCCTGCTCGCCCTTGATTTAGGCACCCTCATGGGCAAGTACCTGGGCGAAAGCGAAGGGAACTTACGGCGCGCCATCAGCCTTGCCGAGAATTCCAGCCCCTGCGTACTATGGGTGGATGAAATAGAAAAAGCGTTTGCCGGCGTTGGCGGAGACGAATCCGGCGTAAGCCAGCGGCTTTTGGGTTATCTGTTGACGTGGTTAAATGATAAAAAATCACAGGTGTTTGTCATGGCAACCGCCAATGACGTTGCCGTGCTTCCGCCGGAATTCCTGCGGCGCGGGCGTTTTGACGAAATTTTCTATGTTGATTTTCCGAATGAACGGGAAAGAAAGGAAATATTTAAGATCCACATAGGGAAAGTTTTTGGCAAAAACATTGTAAAAAAAATGGAAGAAGGAGAGCTTAAAGAAAAGCTTGAGCGGGAGAAAATCAGCAAAGAAAAATACATAGAAAAACTCGGCAAGGAAGAATTTGACAAAGCCATTAAAAACAATGAAAAAATTAAAAATGACTTTGATGAGCTTACCCGCGACAAAAAACGCGAGGACAAAAAGAAGGATGGAAAAATTGAAAAACCTAAAGTCTACATCGAATCCGAAATTGAAGCTTTGGTAAACGCAACTATTGATAAAAGAATAAATAATCCTTCCCAGGATAAAAAACCTGAAGATAAAGAAAAAGATGAAAATGTTATTTTAGAAGATGAAAAAACCTACCAAGGTACGGAAGGCTATGCCGGTTCCGATATTGAAGCGCTGGTAAACGCCGCTGTTATACGATTTTGGAATAAAGAAAATAACGAAGAGACAATAGAAAACAGTATATTTAGTCTTTTACTTTCAGAACGAAAATTCATGACACCGCTTAAGGAAGTGCTGGCTGAAAAAATAAAAATTAACAGGGAAAAATTCGGCAAATACAAACTAACTTCAGCCTCATTTACAAAAGAGAATCTAAAACGTTTTGAAGACGCAAGCGAAGGCGACGAGAAACAACAATTGGAAATAGCAAAGGAAGAAATTTGTCCGCCGGGAATTCTGATAAAGCTGGCTAAAAACGGCTCAAAGAACGTAAAGCTTGCCGTACTTGAAAACCTAAGTTGCCCTCCGACCTGTGTTATTGATCTAATGGGAGACGGCGATGCCGATGTTAAGGCAAAAGCGGAAGAAAAGCAGTTGGCGACTCCCGCCGGTATAATAAAAATAGCGCAAAATGGCACGCCGGAACAGAAACTCAATCTGTTTAAGCTAAATCGTGAAATCCCGGAAGAAGCGCTTGTTTCTCTGGCAAATAACGGTAACATAGAAATAATTAAAGCGTTAAAGAATTACCGTTCTGATCTTCCCAAACCGGTATGGACGGCGCTCATTGCCCGTGGGAAAGATAATGAAGAAATAAATAAATTGATACCCGAAGAACAAAAATACAAGCTTGTTGACGATAAGGTTTGTTTGAATTGTTATTATCGTAAAGGGACTTCCAATATGAGTTGTAAATATGGTAAACCATGTGGTATTTCATCTAAATGTGAGGATTGGAAGGAAAGTTATGAAAATTATTGCGTATGGTGTCTTTATAACGATGGGGAAAAATGTACTAAGCAGAGTTCTTTTATGGATAACTGTTTAAATTTTACAATCCCAAAAAAGGTAAAGCCGTCTAGATGTTCCGAGTGTGAATATGTTATTATTAATAAAGCCGGCAAAAAAGAATGTAAATTTAACGCTTGTTTTGGTCTTAATTACCGTTGTCCCATTAAAACCTCATAATATTAAAGGAGCGGCAAATGGCAGAAACGATAAAATGCAAAAAATGCGGAGAGGATTTGAAACCTCATTGGACAATCTGCCCAAATTGTCAACAGCCCGTGCGGGCGCAGGTTGAAAAATGCGTATTCTGCGGCGGGGATATTAATGAAGAAACGGGGAAATGTATTGATTGCGGTAAAACCGGAGAAGAAGCGAAAGCCGCTACGGGGGAAATGTCCGGCGAAGCCGTTGATTATTCTAAATTTCGGGTTATCCGTACTAAGCATGAGCGTAAAGTTCATTCTGTTGCGTTTAGTCCTGACGGCAAGCACATTGTATCAGGATCGGAAGACAAAAATGTGAGACTTTGGGCAATCGAAACCGGAGGGGTTATCTGTGTTTATACAGGGCGGCATGAAAGGACTGTTCATTCTGTTGCGTTTAGTCCTGACGGCAAGTACATTGTTTCAGGGTCGAGAGATAAAACTGTGAAGCTCTGGGAAACCGAAACCGGAGGGCTTATCCGTATTTTTAAGCATGAGGCTGAGGTTCAGTCTGTTGCGTTTAGTCCTGACGGCAAGTACATTGTTTCAGGGTCGAGAGATAAAACTGTGAAGCTCTGGGAAACCGAAACCGAAGGGCTTATCCGTATTTTTAAGCATGAGGATGGGGTTCAGTCTGTTGCGTTTAGTCCTGACGGCAAGTATATTGTTTCAGGGTCGAATGACCAAACTGTGAAGCTCTGGGAAACCGAAACCGGACAGCTTATCCGTAGTTTTGAGCATGAGAATGGGGTTAACTCTGTTGCGTTTAGTCCTGACGGCAAGTACATTATTTCAGGGTCGAGTGACCAAACTGTGAAGCTCTGGGAAACCGAAACCGGACAGCTTATCCGTAGTTTTGAGCATGAGAATGGGGTTAACTCTGTTGCGTTTAGTCCTGACGGCAAGTACATTGTTTCAGGGTCGGAAAATAAAACTGTGAAACTTTGGGAAACCGAAGCCGGACAGCTTACCCGTAGTTTTGAGCATGAGAATCCTGTTCTGCCTATTGCGTTTAGTCCTGACGGTAAATACATTGCTTCAGCGACAGGCAACAAAATCTTTATTTGGGGTTGTTAATTAAGGAGTAAAACATGGAAGAAACGAAGAAATGCAAAAAATGCGGCAAACCTTTAGAGCCTGGTTGGACTTTTTGCCTGCATTGTCAACAGCCGGTGCAAGCGCAGGTTGAAAAATGCGCGTTTTGCGGCGGGGATATTAATGAAGAAACGGGTAAATGTATTGATTGTGGTAGAACCAGAGAAGAAGCGAAAGCCGCTGTACAGGCAACGAGTGGGCAAGATACCTCTGAAAATGAAGATTTTGATGAAAATGAAGATTTTAACGATGAAGAAGACGAAGACGATGAAGACGAAGACGAAGAAGTGACTGGAATCTCCTACGGACCTACCAAACCGCATGTGAATGTAGGAACCATTGGTCATGTTGATCATGGCAAGACAACGCTTACCGCCGCTATCACTATGTACTGTAGTATGATGTATGGCGACAAGTTTACACAGAGCGATGGTATTATAGATACAAAACATCTGGTGTACCAGTCGGAAAAGCGCTATTATTCCCACATTGACTGCCCTGGGACTGACATTATCAAAAACATGGTCATGGGCGCGGCGCAAATGGACGGGGCAATCCTTGTCGTATCAGCGCCCGACTCGGTTATGCCCCAGACAAGAGAGCATATCATTCTCGCCCGTCAGGTAGGCGTTCCAGAAATTATTGTTTTCCTAAACAAAATAGACATTATTGACGATCCTGACCTATTGGAATTAGTCGAAGAAGAAATCAAAGACGTGCTTACTGCAAACGGTTTCCCTGGCGATGAAATTCCCATTATCAAAGGTTCGGCTTTTAAAGCACTGAGTGATTTGTCAGAAGGTAATGAAACAGAAAATACAACCTGCATAAAAGAACTGTTGGATGCCATGGATTCTTACTTCCCCGTTCCAGAGCGTGATACCGAAAAACCCTTCCTTATGCCCATCGAAGATGTGTTTACCATTCAAGACAGCGGCACTCTTGTTACCGGAAAAGTAGAGCGTGGCATAGTCAGGCTGGATGATGAAGTAGAAATTGTCGGCATTAAGCCCGTAAAAAGGTCTGTTGTTAAAGGCATTGAAATGTTCGATAAATTAATTGAAGAAACACAAGCAGGGGATAATGTTGGTATTCTTCTTGATGGTATTGATATAAAAGATGTAGAACGAGGACAGGTGTTGGCTAAACCACATTCAATTAAACCTTATAAAAAGTTCAAGGCTCAGATTTACTGTCTGTCTAAAGAAGAAGGCGGAAGGCATAATCCGTTCCTTACAGGTTATAGACCGCAGTTCTATTTCCGTACTACCGACATTATCGGAACAGTAAAACTTCCCGAAGACAAGGAAATGGTCATGCCTGGCGATAATGCGGAAATCACTGTCGAGCTTATTCATCCTATTGCAATGGAGAGAGGACTCAGGTTTGCCATTCGTGAAGGCGGGAAAACTGTCGCATCCGGGATGGTAACAGAAGTTTTTGATTAAGGAAGCAAACATGGAAGAAACGATAAAATGTACAAAATGCGGAGAGGATTTGAAACCTCATTGGAAAATCTGCCCAAATTGTCAACAGCCGGTGCAAGGACAGGTTGAAAAATGCGCGTTCTGCGGCGAAGAACTTGAAAAAGATATGGTAATATGCCCCAGTTGTAAAAAAACCAGAGAACAAGCGAAAGCCGCTGTAGGGGAAGTTTCTAATCAAAACAGCGCTAAAAATGAAAATACTGATGAACATGAAACAGGCGGAAAATACTTTATTGATAAAAACAAGTTTTTTTCTGACATGCAAAAACATGAACAGGAAGAAAAACAGGCATTAGAGTTAGAAAAACAGAAGGAAGAGAATATTGCATTACACAAAAAATTTCGTTCATTAATTAAGTCCTCACGCGAGCATATAATGGAGGGCAAGCTCGACATTGCTTTACGAGAAGCAAAAGACGCTTTAAAGATTAATTCAACAGATCATTTTGCCGCTCAACCTCATTCACTTATTGCGGATATTTATCAAAAGAAAGGTAAATTGGAGGATGCAATAAACGAAATAAACATTGCTTTAAGTTTTAATGACCAATATTGGTACGCTCATTGTGTTTTAGCAAAGATATTTTATATAGGAAATGATTATGAACAAATGAGAGAACATGTATATATAGCTAGACAAACAGTAAATGAAAAAGAATTAATAGAAAACTCATTAAGCGATATTCCCAATTTGAATGAAATTATAGAAGACCTTGAGGAAAAAGATAGAGAAAAATACAATGACGAAAATTACGACGACAATTAAACGGAGGCAAACATGGGAATTTGGAGATGTACAAAATGCGGAGCCGTGCAGGGCGGCTTAAACAAACCGCTTGTGGGGATGTGTTCTAAAGGCGGCGGACACCATTGGACTGTGGGGGCGGATGCCAGCGTAAAGCCTACCACATACCGCTGCGGAAAGTGCGGGGCTATTACAACCGCGCAGAGCAAACCGCTGGACAGGAATTGCGTTAAAGGCGGCAAATGTTCATGGCGAAAATACCAAAGCTGAAGTAATATAAATGGAAATAGCTTATCTAGGTCTTGCCGTAATTATTATATTAATATCCTTTTTACCGTCGTTGTTCAGATGGAGAAAAACCGTGCGTTGCCCAAAATGCAAAAAGTGGTATAAACTTGACTACCGGGGTTTTAACGTGCGCGACAAGGTAGTGGGAAATTCAAGCACGAGTTTCGGCGGCGGCGGCGTTGGCGGATTGTTTGGACGGTTGAGCGCTTTTATTTTTGGACACGCCACGCGCACTAACGCCGACCCGTTTATCCGCGAATGGGGGACGGCTTATTTTACCTGTACAAATTGCGGCTGTAACATAGAAATTGACACGCGGAGGGACAGAAAATGAACGGAACGACAAGCCGGATTCAAAACGGCGTTACGCGCATGGCTACTATCGGCGGCTCCGCAATTTTTATCATCGCGCTTCTCGGCGAATACATCGCGCCGTTTTTGCCGCTTATTGTTACCGTCATTGGCAGCCTTATTATCGGTTCCATTATCAGGTCAATTTTTATTCGCAAACTTAACAAAAGACTGTTTTCCGAATACCGTTATACGAATACAAATACGAATACGAATACGAATACAAACGCCAACAGACATTCGACGCAAAACCGGACAACCTACACGCGCGAAGAAACAACGTCAAAAGAAAAAATCCACCATGATAACGCATCCGCGCCTTCAGATTCGCTTACCATTTACCGCAATCTTTTGGGGCTTGGCCCGCGCTTTACAAGCGATGAATTAAGAACCGCATACCACCACTGCGCGGCAATGTACCACCCGGACCGTTATGTTTCAGCTTCGAGCGAGGAGCGGCAAAACGCCGAAGAACTAATGAAAAAAATAAACGAAGCCCATGAATATTTAAAATCTGTGGCTTTGTAGGGGCAGGGCATGAACATCATTATACCAAAAAGTTACGGCAGATGGAGCGATCCTGAAAAAGCGGGAAATTCAATCTGGTTTCCTGATATGAACAGCATACCCGAAAGAAGCAACGATCCTGTCAAACCCTATACGTTCAAAGGGCTTATTTGGCTTAACATTAAGAAGGATTATCAAAGTATCGGTTTTTCAGGTTTACAAATAACGGCGTTAAAAATAAATTTGTCTTTGCTTGCAACGGGCGTAAAAGGCGTAAGATTTTTCAATTACGAACCTGATTTCTCCCCGTTCGCCATTGCGACCGTAAAGTTGAAAAACTATCTTACAAGCAGATATGGCAGCGAAGGAACAATGCCGGAAGCGGATAAAATTCTTGCTTTTAAACTAAACCGCACCGAAGCCCAAATCCGCCAATGGATTAACGACAATCAATACGTCTGGCATGAACGCAAAGACGGAAGACGCATCGACCTCTTATCCCACGACATTCACGCCAACATACCCCATACGGGCGGCATTGCCGCTAACAAGGAAAGAAAAGGGGAATAAATTCGCACCCGGCCATAAGGTATCTTGTTTAACCGTTACCTGTTCGTCCGGTTTCTTTGCGTCCTCGGACATTTCCGCTACAGCGGCTTTCGCTTCTTCTCTGGTTTTCTGACAACCGGGGCATATTACCATATCTTTTTCAAGTTCTTCGCTGCAGAACGCGCATCTTTCAACCTACTCTCGCACAGGCTGTCTACAGTACGGGCAAACAGGCCAATCAGGTTTTAAATCCTTTCCGCATTTTTTGCATTTTAAGGCTTCTTCCATTTTTTGCTCCTTTTCCCTAATCATACCAAACATACGTTTAGTCTGTGTATCTTTGCATTATAGCATTATTGGCGGTTTTGTTAAATACTACGCATACCCACCTATTACCACGACAAACGCGTATTTGTTGTGGCGTACCCTTATAATATATTGTATCATATAGAGCGATGTACTATATTTGAAAAAGGTGAATATATGCCAAGAATAAAAATTCACAATTTTGGTCCTATAAAAACAGGTTATAAAGAAGACGATGGTTTTCTGGATATTTCGCGCGTTACTGTTTTTATCGGCAATCAAGGCAGTGGGAAAAGCACGGTTGCCAAATTGATTTCGACTTTTCTTTGGATGGAAAAAACCCTTGTACGCGGTGATTTTTTAAAAGATGATTTCACCGCAAATAATTTTATTGAAAAACGCCTTGCACATCATCGGCTGTCCGATGAATACCATAAAAATAATCCTGAACTGGTTTATGACGGCGAGGCATATCATTTTACTTTCAAAAATGGCGAATTGAAAATTTCAAAAAAAGACGCTCCCCGCTATGCGTTGCCGCAAATAATGTATGTTCCGGCGGAACGCAGTATCGTCACTTCTGTAGGAAATGCCGCGAAGTTAAAAAACATTTCTGGGGCGTTAAGTGAGTTTATCACTGAATATGGCAACGCTAAAGAAGCTATTTCCGATTCCGTCATGCTGCCCATCAATGGTACGTCTGCCGAATATGATAAAACGCATGACGTGATTTACATACGCGGGAACAATTACCGTATAAAATTGACTGATGCCGCCAGCGGTTTTCAATCCCTTGTGCCTCTTTATCTGGTATCGCGGTATTTATGTAATTCGATAAAGAGTTTTAAAAACGGCGAATCAATGAGCAGTGAAGAAAAAAGACGATTCGAAAAACAGCTTGAAGAAATTACGCGCGACCCAAATCTTAGTGATGAGCAAAAGCGTATAGCGCGATCAAACCTTGGAAAATCATACAACAAAGCCGTTTTTATCAATATTGTTGAAGAACCTGAACTCAATTTATTCCCTGGCGCGCAAAAGGATTTTTTATACGAATTACTCAAATTTAACAATACAATCAGGGAAAATGAAACAGAACATGGAAACAGAGTTATTATAACAACACATAGTCCGTATTTAATTAACTTTTTAAGCGTTGCTATATACGGCGCGGCTTTATCCAAAAAAATAGACTCTTCAGGCGAGAAAGAATCCCTTAAAAACGAATTACTAAAAGTTGTTCCTCAAGGCGCTTTAACTTCTATAGACGATGTTTCAATTTACCAGTTAAGTGAAGTAGACGGCTCTATAAAAAAACTTTCCTCTGTGGAAGGTATCCCGTCAGATAATAATTTGTTGAACAATCTGATACAACAGGGAAATCAGGAATTTGACAAGCTTCTTAAAATTGAGGAAACACTGGAATGTTAAACTTTTTTGATCCGTCATTTCAGGAAAAACCATTAAAACATTTGCAATTCGGATTATGCGACAATGAAGATGGCGCTGTCGCTTTTACCGATACTATAAATAAGGAAAAATGGACAGCTTCTGTTGAAAATCCAAACGGCCTTACATTGATTTTTACCGCAATTGATAAAGGCGTTATAAAAGATAATGAATATTCAGGCTATGAGCGATGTGACGGAATGCTTACTTCAGACTATCATTTATGTTTTGTAGAATTGAAAAATGAAAGAGGCGGGTGGATACAAAAAGGAATCTCACAGCTTGAATCAACAATAAAACTCTTTAATAACGCTCATCCGGGCGCGGAGAAGCGATATACGCATAAGAAAGCCTATATATGCAATAAAAAACATCCTTGCTTTCATGTAATTAATAACGAACAAAATTTAAAATTTTTCAAGCTCTGTCATTTTCGCCTTGATATACAAAGTGAAATATTATTGGCAGTGTAATGAAAAAAGTAAACGAAGCCTATAAACACTTTAAACCAGCGGCTTTGCGGGGATTCCCCGCGCCTTTCTACCTTAATCAAAAACTTTTGTTACCTGCCCGGATGCGACAGTTTTCCCGCCTTCACGAATGGCAAACCTGAGTCCTTTCTCCATTGCAATAGGATGAATAAGCTCGACAGTGATTTCCGCATTATCGCCTGGCATGACCATGTCTATTGTATTTGGCGCGACATTCGGAATAGGCGCGGCGTTCTCGGCACTGCCGCTTCTGCTTTATCAGGGAGGAATCGCGCTTGCCTCGGCTTTTATTGGTGCTACGTTGTGCGGCATTCCTGTCCACTTGCAAGTGGTCAGGCGTTTGTTTAACGTGTGTGAAGTCTTTTCGAAAAAATCAAAAATAATAGTAAAGATTTAAATGTTAGAGACTAATACTATGGAATTTCAATACCAGTTAAATTTGCCATTTTTATATCCAGTTTTCTTGTTTATTAGCTAATTATAAGATATCTACAGGCTTGACAAATCATGCAATATATAGTATTTTTCAACTAATATATGATATACAGTGCTTTCATTCATTTATTGAAAAGAAAAATGATCGCTGTAAGCGGTTAAAAATTTTTGTAAAGGAGAGTAAATCAATGAACAAATCATCAAACAAAGTAAAAGGATTATTGCTGCTGAATTTCTCTGTAGCCATCTATCTTTTTGCCACGGGGATTATGGGAATTACAGGAAAAAGAGGCGGCGGTGAAATCGGTACGGCGGTAACTTCACTTTTCGCGGGCGGCGGGTCAGGCGATTTTAACAAAATCCTGATAGTCATTCTTTCAGTCATGGCTATCGCGGCGGGAGTTTTTATCATTATCAGAATTTTCGGCATTTCAATCACCCATACCGACACGCTGTTAATCATCCTCGCAGTTACATGGATTATCTTTATTTTAATGATAGATATTATCTATCCCTTAAACCACAAAGGAGCCAGTATAGACCTAGAGTGGCTCAGGCGTTTCGGCTCTCATGCTATGGTATTAGCGGGAATTGTTTTAGGAACAAAGAAGTTCGGCATTTAAGGCGACGCGCAGTCTGTTACCATTGAAAATAAAATCGGCTCCAGCCGGGCTATGCCCGAGACTGGAGCCAAAAGAGCAAAAGAAGTGTACCTTGCTTTGCAGAGTACGCTAAATATGTGAAGTGATAACAGTGATAAAATGCTTATTACCGCTAGAAAAAGTGCTAAATTCATCAATATTTAGCCCCCTCCCCTTCGTGTTCTTTGTCCCTTAGCGCTCTTTGTGTGAGTCTTTTCGTACCTATTGACTTTATTAATAAAATATCCCACTATAAAACATACCAAATAAATGGAGGAAAATATGAGTCTGATTGAATTTGTGGAAGCGCGTGAAATTCTTGATTCACGGGGAAATCCCACAGTAGAAGTTGAAGTAATGCTTGAGGACGGCACCATTGGAAGGGCGGCTGTACCCAGCGGAGCGTCTACCGGCATTCATGAAGCGGTTGAGCTTCGAGATGGCGATAAGGGCCGCTACCTTGGCAAGGGCGTGTTAAAAGCGGTTGAAAATGTGAACAACATTATCAGGCATGAAGTAGAGGGCATGAACGCTCTTGATCAGGTTGATGTAGACAAAACCATGATCGAATTGGACGGAACCGAGAATAAAGGCAAACTCGGCGCTAACGCGATTCTTGGCGTGTCAATGGCGACCGCGCGCGCGGCGGCGGAATACCTCGGCCTTCCGCTTTACAAATATTTAGGCACTTTCCACGCCAGCGTTCTGCCTGTTCCGATGGCGAACATCATCAACGGCGGCAAGCACTCAGACAACAAGATTGACTTTCAGGAATTTATGATAATGCCGGTCGGAGCGGAATCAATGAGGGAAGCCATCCGCTGGACAGCCGAAATATTCCACAATCTGCAGAAAATTCTTCATGACGCGGGAAAAAGCACCGGCGTAGGCGATGAAGGCGGCTTTGCCCCCGACATCGGGAACGATGACGCCCTTGGCTATATCATGAAAGCCATCGAAAAAGCCGGATACAAGCCGGACGAACAGATTAAGATCGCTATTGACTGCGCCAGCTCGGAGCTTTATGAAGAAGGCGGCAATAAAGGCTACAAGTTCTGGAAATCAAATCCCGATAAACTTTTTACAGCGGACGAGATGATCGATATTTATACAAAATGGGTAAACAACTATCCCATTATTTCGATAGAAGACCCGCTTGATCAGGACGACTGGGACGGTTATGTGAAAATGACAAAGACCCTCGGCTCTAAAATACAGATAGTCGGCGACGACTTCTTTGTTACCAATACAAAGCGTCTTGAGAAAGGCATCAAGATGGGCGCGTGTAATTCAATCTTAATCAAAGTAAACCAGATTGGCACCTTAACGGAAACCTACGAAGCGGTTGAAATGGCGAAGAAAGCGGGCTACACCGCGATTGTTTCGCACCGCTCAGGCGAGACCGAAGACAGCTTTATCGCCGACCTTGTTGTCGCCCTTGAAACCGGACAGATTAAGACAGGTTCAATGAGCCGCACCGACCGCATTTGCAAATACAACCAACTCTTAAGAATCGAAGAAGAATTGCAAGGCATCAGCCAATACGCCGGAAGCAAGGCTTTTTATAGCATTAAAAAAGCCTAAAGTATTTTTATAAAAAGGACGCGGCTTAGCGCGGATTATTGCGGATTACGCTGATTTAAAATAATTTTTATTTAGCGTAATTCGCTTAATTCGCGTAGGCTTGCGTAATCTTCTATATTATGTCAGATCAATCAGTAATACCTATAGATCAGCTTCTCCCCCATAAATTGCCGCTTGTAGCTCTTTTGGGGCGGCCTATTTTTCCGGGGATTTTTACGCCAATTATGATTGGCAACCCTACCGACGTGAGAGTCGTGGAAGACGCCAACGCCGGAGCCGGGCAGGTAACAAAAGTTTTTGATTAAGGTAGAAAGGCGCGGGGAATCCCCGCAAAGCCGCTGGTTTAAAGTGTTTATAGGCTTCGTTTACTTTT
>NZ_BDHE01000032.1:0-4638 GCF_054786175.1 Treponema sp. R8-4-B8 | reverse complement strand
GTCCTTGCTTGTAAGAGTTTTAATGATGAGGTCGATCGCGTCGGTATGGGTGGGGCAATCGTGGTTAATAACGACTTCATCTTTGCCCTTTGCTTTGTGGGTGATAAAAGAACCGCCAATGGTTACTTTTTCCACTATGCCGACCGCCATAACATCTTTGGTTTCCCAATTATAAACCTGATATTTAGCCGATGATGAACCGCAGTTCAATGTTAAAATTATCATATTTACCGCCTTTTAAAAAAATTCAATAGAATAATTATACCATATTCGCATATTTCTTGGAAGTGGCGGAATATGTTGTTTTTGGGGCAGGGAGATCAATTTAATAAGGCAATTTTGGAACAATTAACGGCAATTTAAGAACAGCATAGTATCTTCTTAAACATTACATTTTATATAGAAACATTTGAGGAGGATTATATGTATGGTATAAGATTTAGCTGGATAGTTCCTATTATCATTTTGTTTGTTTTAACTGCTGTTATTGGAATTGGCATATATCAGCTCAATTCAGATGGAAACCCGTGGTTTTTCGGCAAAGAACCGGAATACGTATGGGATTTTCTAAAAAAAGAATAAAGGTAATTTTACTAAAAAATACAGCATGTAACTTTATTACTTTTACTGTTATAGGATACTACTGCAATGCGTTTTCTACAGCTTTTAAAATAGCCTTGCTGCTTCCTGTCGCGCCGCTTACCGCGTCTACATCAAGGCTTTGCCGCTCAATAATTTCTCCAATTATTTTTTCAGCTTTTTTTCCTATTGGAGAACAGAAATGTTCAATTATTTTAATCGCGGCAATATTCTTATCCTTAACAGTTACATCAAGAACAACCTTAACAGGCGATCCTGAAAGAACATAATTCCCGCGATATAACCCGTCAGGTTTACCGCTCATATCAGGCAGTTGAGCCTGTATTTCCGCAAATGAACCTGACTTACACGAAATAATTAACATTGCAATTATCACTAAGCCAAAAATAAAGATTCTTTTCATTAATATCCTCTATATTAGCTTTAAATAATTACCCAACCTTAAACCGTGAAACTTCATTTATAAGATTAGCGATGCTTTCGCGGTTCTTGGCGCTTATCTCGTTTACGTGGTGTACAGCTACGTTTATCTGATCCGCGCCCGAAGCCATCTCGTTCATTCCGCTAGTTATCTCCTGCGTTACCTTCTCAAGATTCTGGCTCTCATGCATAACTTCTTTGCTGCCTTCAAGCATTTCTTCGGAACCGCTCTTTACCTGCCGCGTAAGATCATTCAAATCACCGACGCTCTTCAGGACTTGCTTGCTTCCCTGTCCCTGTTCTTCCATCGCGTTACGAATATTCTCTTCCTGCTGCGCCACCGTCTTAACGCCCGAGTCAATCGACTCGAATCTGGTCAGTACGGTTTCAGTTGATTTGGTTATTTTGTCAATTGATTCCTTTATCTTTTTCAAAACATTACCGATGGTTTTTGACTGCTCGCTGGAACTTTCCGCCAGTTTGCGAATTTCATCGGCAACTACGGCAAAGCCCTTTCCAGCTTCACCGGCATGGGCCGCTTCAATTGCCGCGTTCATCGAAAGCAGGTTTGTCTGGCTGGCAATGTTTTCCATTACAGCGTTAATTTCCAAAAGTCCTTCGGACTCGCGGGCTATCTCTTGAATGTCAGTGGCTACTTCCTGCAATCCGCCGCGGCCAACTTCGGAAGCTTCTTGTAAGGTTTTTACATTAGCGGCGTTGCTGACAAGCGTATTGGTAACAGAACTGATATTAGCTACCATTTCCTCAATGGCAGATGACGCCTGTGAAACATTACGGCTCTGGTTTTCTACATGGCCGTTTAGTTTGTTTATATTCGTGATAACCTGTTCCATTGTGGCGTTTGTTTCGGTTACGCTGGCAGACTGGTTAATTACGCGCCCCTTGATGCTTTGAATATTAGCGGTAATTTCGTTCACCGCGGCGGCAGTTTCCGTCATGTTGCTGGCGAGATCATTGCCTATGCTGTTCAGCCCTTGCGCCTCATTCTTGATGATAATAATCAGCTTTTTAATTTTATCAAGAGTATTGTTAAAGTACAGGGCAAGGTCGCCGATTTCATCTTTGGAATTGACGGTAATGCTCCGCGTTAAATCGCCTTCGCCTTCGGATATATCCTTGAGAGTGTCAGCTACCTTGACTATTGGCTTGGTAGTGCTATCCAGAGCAATGTAAATAATTACCACTGCCACTACAAGGGCTATCGACGCAAGAATAATGACAAATCTGGTAATAGCGTGAACTTCTTTTAAAATGTAATCTTCCGTTGATGCGATCATCACGCTCCATGTAGTGTCTGAATTGCCTATCTGAAAAGGCACTACTTCAATTCTTACATTTGATTTCAACACGGACGAATAACTTGCACAGGTAAAGGGTTTGCCTTCAAGAACAGCCTTATTAGCGTCCTGTATATGATTGCCGTATAATGTATCTACGTCGAGCAGGTTCTTGCCTATACGTTCAGGCACATAGCTTCCCATAATAAATCCGTTGTTTGCGTAAAGAGACATCGCGGCTATTTCCTCGTTATCTTTAATGGTTTTTGCTATCACAGCCTGCATTGGCGCTATGTCAACAAGAATACATAAATGTCCGACTACTTCGTCTGTAGTAGTTCTGGTTATGGGAACCCCTATTCTTACAATATAAGTGTCTTTTCCGTTATTCTTAAAAGCCGTGGGATTTTCAACCCTGTCTTTAAGCGCACTAGAGCCGCTCATCCATTTATTAATTTCATCAATGACGAGGTTTGGCTTTACTTCGATTACGCCGGTATCCCTGCCATAAGTCATCGCGTACTGGCCAGTCGGGGTTGAACCCGGGCGGCCTATATAACGGCTGTCCATACCGTCCATAGCGTTTGGTTTCCAGATGGAAAATATACGGGCGAAATTGTCATTATTATTCAGAGTAGCCAACAGCATATTGTCATATTCGTCCCTACGTTCTTGCACTGGCATATGTTCATACTCGCCCATTATATCCGCGATTCCGTCTAATTTGTTTAATAAATCACTTTCCCTGCCTTGCCAGTATGTAGCTTGCTCATCGGCTAAATATCTCAGGCCACGCATACTCAAATTCAGGCTAATATTGGAAGCTTGTATAAGCTCAATTACGGAAATGCCGCCAGCCACGACCAAAACAATAGCGATCATCATAATGCTCAATTTGAATTTAATCTTCATTTTATCACTCCTCCTGATATAATTGTAAAAAAATTGCCATATTTTATATTTTCAGCATAAAAACCCGTTTTGTCAATAAGTCCTCACTAAATTTCAAGTTACGCGACAAAGTCCTATAAAATACGTCTCCACGGACTCGCTTCGGCAGGCTTGCGGTTTGTAACTTTTTGCCGTTGTAAAAAGGGTTTTCATGCTCTTTAAAACGGCGTCTGTTCCGCTTCCTTGAAAAATTTTAACAACAAGATTGCCGCCGGGGGCAAGCGCGTTTTGCGCGTACTCAATTATTGTTTGTGCAAGTTCTAAAGAACGCGCAGAGTCTACTATATGATTGCCTGTGGTAGCGGGTGCGGCGTCGCTGATAATTACGCTATAGGGGCTTTTTGACAAAAGGGTTTCGCGTACCTGCGCGGCGGTAACATCGCCTTGAATAAAGAAAAAATTGCCTCCCTCAAATAAACCCTTGTCAAATTCGCGGGAAAGAGGGGAAAGGTCGGCGGCGGCAAGAAAGCCGTTTCCGTCAAATTTACGCAGCACATAAAGACTCCAGCTTCCGGGGGCGGCGCCAATGTCCAATACACGCAGACTATTGCCGCCTGATTTACGAACCTTAAAAAGACCGAATTTTTCATCGATCTCCTTTAATTTATAAACGGAACGTGCCGGATACCCTTCTTTACGCGCTTTTTGCTGCCAGTAGTCTGGTTTCTTGTAATCTGCCATTAAAATCTATTATAATAGTTTTATGGATCAAGAGTATACACAGAGAATAGAAAAAATAGAAACTGAACTAAAACGCTGGCTGCCTGAAACCGCCGATTCAGTCTGGGCAAAAAAAATATTTCCCGGTATTGAAGGAAAAATAAACGCAGATTCAATTCAATTTTTAACCGCGCCGCTTATCGATATTTTTTCCCGAGGAGGCAAACGCTGGCGGCCATTGTTGATGACGCTGGTCTGCGAAACTTTAGGCGGCGGCGATTCGGCTATTCAGCTTTCTCCGCTGGTTGAATTTAGCCATAACGCAAGCCTGATTCATGATGACATCGAAGACGAGTCCGATGTTCGGCGCGGCAAACCGGCTGTTCATAAAATCTACGGCGTTGATACGGCGGTAAATTCGGGCTCATTCTTTTACTTTTTATCATCAAGCTGTATTGATTCATGCAACTTAAAAAACAAGGAACATTTTTACAGTCTTTGGACGGATTATATCAGAAAACTTCATTTTGGACAGGCGATGGACATAAATTGGCACCGGAATATTTCCATAGTGCCTGATATAGAAGAATACTATACAATGTGCAGAATGAAAACAGGAAGCCTTGCGCGTCTTGCCGTGGAACTTGGCGCGTATGCAGCGGACGCCCCCAAGGAAGCGGCTCAGGTTCTTGGTGACGCTGCGGAAATG
>NZ_BDHE01000031.1:0-4977 GCF_054786175.1 Treponema sp. R8-4-B8 | reverse complement strand
GCCGTGCGTGTGTACGGGCAGTCCGTTTCTGTTTCGCCCGGAACCATTTCCGCCGTTATTTTATCTGTCCGTCTTGAAGGCGATCCTGTAAAAAAACTGGAGATAATCGAGAAAGAACTGGCTCTGCTTGGGCAGAAGTCTTTGGGTATCGGAGAGCTTAACATTGAAAAAGGCCATGCTCTGGTTGATTTAAAAAGATTTTCAGAAGCAGTCGGCGCTTTTGACATTGCGTTTTCTTCGGGAATAAACAAAGTTTACAAAGACAGTTACGGGCAGGAAAGGGACCGCGCCTGGGAACTTCGCAACGCAAGCGGAGTAAACGCGGGTTCTCTCAATCTGCTTGGACGCGAAACCATTACATGGAACGATTGTATTTCTCTCGCAAAAAACGAAACTCAGCTCTTGCGGTTTATCACAGGCGGCAGGAATATTACAGACGCGGAATTGTTTACCCGCCTTGTTGACCGCGCTTTTATTCCCTATACCCAAGATATAACGGCAACTCAATGGCCGTCGGCAAGGCCAAAACCCGATGAAGCCGTAACTCGCGCCGGAGCCGCTTTTTTTATTTGGCATCTGTACGCCGAAGCGCGCGGGGATCGCGGAATGTTATCCCGCTATTCCGCGCGTTATGCGACAGGCGCAAATCCCCGCAGTCCAATAGCCGATACGCCCGCGCTTTCCCCCTTCTTTGATTCAATTCTTGGCTGTGTTGAGACGGAATTGTTGTCTCTCCCCGACGGACGGAATTTCCGCCCCACCCAGTTTATAAAAGGCGCGGAACTTCTGACGATACTTAAAAGGATTGATAATTAACCTGATCGTCAAAAAAATAGCCTAATTACCCAAAAAACTACAAGAATTAGTAGGTTTTTTTTATACTCCTTAAGATAAAATTAAAATATCTTATTTATAGGAGAGAATCAATGAAAAATCAAATTATTATGAAGTTAATATTAGTTTGTGTACTGTTATTCGTAACAGCAGCGGCATACGCCCAGACTGAACCTCTTGATAATGAGGATTATGAGGATTTTAGCAGCGGTCAACGCTGGGGAACATGGGCGCTCAATGCTTTTGTATTGCCGGGTCTTGGCTCTTACGCAATTATGCATGATAAAGTAGGCGGTACAACCCAACTGATAACGGGAATTGTTTCACGGGTACTTGTGATGGGAAGCTATGTAACTATTATGGGCAACATGTATGGGTATTCGTCATCTTATAGTTATAGCAATGATGAAACAAAATTAGACGAACAACAGATGATGATAGCTTATATTGCCTTGGCAATAGGCGGAGTACTGTCCACAGTCAATGACATTTATAACATTATCAGATCCGCCACCTATCATAAACCGCATCCTAAGACGGCGTTATTTGATCCTTCAGCATTGAATATTGTATTGCTTCCAACAAGAGACGGCAAAATTGATAAAGTACAGCTTTCATACATTATGCGTTTTTAATGTAAAATATAACGCAAACTTTAAAACAAAAAAATGCCCCGTGTAAAACGCGGGGCATTAGTTCACGTCCGTTACTATTATTGCTTTTTAATTCTTTGTCACCTGTACCCAATCATACGGAGCGTCTGCGTTGAAATCATAAGGAGCGGAAGCGCCGGGGCTGGTACCGGTTATGGTTTTAATGGCGTATGTGCTGAATTTTATAGTTTTGCCGTTGACTTCGGCAATGGTGTAACTCGGTATATAGGGCTGGACATAAGCCGCGTTGGAAACGGGCAATTTTTTATCGGTCATGTAGGCGGTACTGCCATAAAAAGTGGAACTGGTACCATTTGCGTCTGTAACCTCACCAAGATACGGATACTGCGCGTTATCTTTCACATACAGGGTATTTTTATAATCAAACGTGGGGTCAGAGCTTACCGCGTAATATTTCAGTCCGCTGCCTGTGGTAAATGTCAGATAGATTGGCTTACCAGGGTTGGTATAAGCGTTAGGCGCCTTGCCTTCAACATTGGCGGATTTATCCGGCACGGAAACCTTGCCGCCGTCTTTGCCTTCCAGCGGATAACTGCGGGCGTATACGTGATCATGCCCGGCAAGGACAAAATCAACATTATGATCAGACATAACTTTTTCAAAACCGGCTTCTACATAGTACTGTATATCCCTGTCAGCGAGATGGTCGGCGACGCTGGCGGTGGATTTGTGGTGCTGAACAATGAGCCAGTCGTATTTTCCGGCGTAAGCGGCTTTCGCCGCTGTGAGGGTCTGATCAAACCGCACAACGTTTGGCTGTGCCAAGCTGGTACTACTAGGATACGGGGCGGTGTTCAAGACAACAAACAGGATGTTGTTGTAAAGGTAAAAATAGTTTCTTCCCTTCTCAGTTTCAACTGTTTCATCCGCAAAGGTTTGCGAATTGGGCAAATTATAATGATAGTTAAAGTTAAGGTGATTGTCGTGGTTACCGGATACTGGCGCAAAAGGAAGATTCCGCAGTCCCGACGGGGCAAAGAAGTTAGTGTATTCCACTTCATCACCAGAGCTTAGATCGACCTGATCCCCGCCGCTTGCGATAAAGCTTACGCCTTTGTTCATAATTATGCTCATCGTCTCTATCCAGCCTTGAGCGGTTGTAGTAGTGGTGGATGGGTACCGGCTGTTAGCGTCAACATTCCCTTTTGTAAGCTGTGGGTCCGCTACTACGGCAAACTTGAAAGCGCCAGTTGCGGCAGGAACCACGAAATTGTACGCGTCACTCCAGTTTTCACCATCGCTGGACACCGCATACTGGTAACTATAACCCGGTTTTAGTCCTGTTACAGTAGCTTTATGGGCGCTATTACCGCTTGATGCTTCGATTACTGTTCCGCTTTCCTCGATTAACTCGTTTCCAGCGCTGAGTGTTCCTCTAATGAACCTGACTTGCGCGACTTTACCGGCTGGGGCTCCTGAAGAATACCAATTAAGGTTTATCTCAGTTGTGTCTTTTCCGGGTGTTAAACCCAAGGTTAGAGGAGTAAATGAAATTCCCCAACTCAGCGCGTCTTCTCCACTGGCGTAATTTTTAACGATCTCTGCAATAGTTTCATCACCGCCTTGTTTTCCCCCCGGAGCATCGCCGGGACACGCTGTAACAATAATTGCAAAAGCCGCCGCTAAAAGCAAAGCAATCAATTGCAATACCGATTGTTTGTTAAAATTTTTAGATTTCTTAAACAACATGATATCCTCCTAAAATATTTTCTAATCAATAAGTACAAATAGAATGTTAAAAACATAAAAGAGAAATATTTATTTTTAGTTAATTTTACTATGTTAGAAAATTGTTAAGTTTGTTAGAAATTAGTAAAACGTGTTTTCTTCTTTAAAAGGGTATTTAGTATCAGACTCAAGGAGAAGAAAATGAAAAACAAATATTTTATTTTTGCGTTATTGTTATTAATGATTACGGCTGTGTCAGCATGGGCGCAGAATTTACCCGCTAACATTTGGACATCGCCTCAAAGTTCCACTACGGAAGGAAGATACCGAAGTAACGCGGATGACTTTATCCGGCCGGACGCATACACCGGAGTAAAGCTTAGTAAATGGTTTGGATTGGTATCTTTTTTATGGGACGACACCTTCAGCGGTATTGCGACTCTCGGTTTTGCAGCCAAGACGGAATCCGTGTATATCGGAGCGTTCTACAATGGTAATATGTGGGCAAATATGCCGGTGAACAATTACAGCGAGGAAGAACCTAACATAGTTCCAAACGGCGGGGTTGCTGGAGAGGTCTATAATGTTTACTCAAATATCAGCGTAGGCGGAACAACAAATCCCGTTAATAATGCTTCCGTTATAATCGGCGTTGCCGATATGGGCTTTAGGCTCACCTATCGCACCAATTATCAATCTTTCCAAAAAAATAATATTGTAACTGGAAACCAGTTGTATAATAACTACCAGATGGAAAGAGGCTACATAGCTCCGCAGATTGCCTGGGCAGTGGCGAAAGATTTATCTAAAAACGGAATAAGACCTTATATAACAGTTGATTGTGTTTTTGACCGTGATTATCAAAAGACTGAAACGACTGGTCCCGATAGCGCGGGTATTTCAGGCGAAAATATAGGCCGCTCGTTAAATCACATTGATCCGTCTCTTTCTGCCGGTCTTGGCGGTTATACCTTCTACAATAAAGACGGTTTTAAAGGTTCATTCGATTTTGACTATGTGCTTACCTTTAATTTCTTCGACAACGAGTACAGTTATATTGATAACGGCGAGTACAAAACCGGTAATATTAAAGGAACGTATAGTCCCGGCAGTAATCCGTATCTTGAACAATCTTTTATGTCAAACTCGCTTACCCCGTCGATCAGCGGCTCATGGAGCAAGGACAATCTTGCGCTCAAGTTTAAACTTAATCTGCCTTTTACGCTGACCAATAAAGAACAAAACTCTATGGCTCAGGACGCTTCCGGCAATTTGGTTTATAATGGCATAAGTAACGCAACCACCACATTTACCTTCCGTCCTGACATAAGGCTTGCCATGCAATATAAGATTGTTCCAAACCGGCTTATCTTGAATGCCGGCGCGCGAATTCAAGCTACTGCGTTTACTCTGGAAACAATTAATCAAACAAACTATAACAACGGCGATAAGAAATCCACGCGAAATATACATAACGACTCATATATCAACATCGGCAGCGGAACTCAATTTATCAGCCGTTTTTCCATTGGCCCTACCTTTAACTTTACGGATAATGCGTGGGTAGAAGCTACTACCGGGGTTACAAACGCCTATGGCAATAGCGGAACTATTGACGTATTTGCGCCCGGCGGACTGTTCTCTTTTGGGAGCATACTGGTTGCGTTGAAATTTTAAAAATATCTTAGAGTCTGTCCATAGCGCAAATGTTATGACAGATATTAACAGCAAAAGGGGCTGTCCGTAAAAAGGGTAGTCCCTCTGTACATTCAATGTCCTTGTGAGGTATTATTAAAAGTAA
>NZ_BDHE01000030.1:0-43514 GCF_054786175.1 Treponema sp. R8-4-B8 | reverse complement strand
TTCATTAGAAAATCTCTCCTATTTTACGGTATAAGGCCTCTTTCTTGGCTCAAAGTGTCTGGAACCGCCAGGAATAGATGTCCATTCACCCTTAACCATGATCGATATTATGTTTCCTAGCCGTTATTCGGCGGGTAAACCAATTAGGCGGCTACGTGTACGCGAATCCATGGACGGCACCAGGTAATTTTAAGGTGAACAACGCGGTACGGGGCGGCTTCATCACTGATACTCCATCAAATTTTGTAGGTTACGCGGAGTGGTTACGTGACTTCCTTAAATGGCTCAACGAAAACAACGCGCCTATTTTTTCGCTCGGCATCCTCAACGAACCGGACAATGGCGCGACTGCCGCTTATGAAGGCATGGGGATGTCCTCGTCTGTTCATAGGGACTGGTTCAGGACCGTAGGGCATTTTACTACCCAACGGGTAACAAACCCGAGCGGGGCGGGCGTCACCTCATCGATATTTGAAGATGACATTATTCCAGGCTACGGCGGCGGCAAGGCGACCCACCACGTATTAGCCATGACGGCCGACAACATGGGCGATCCTTCATATTATAATGATATAATAAACAGTCAAGAAAGCCTTAACCCAGCGAATAATAATTTTGAAATACTTGGCCACCATTGGTATAACAGCACTCAAAGGGTTTCCGCGCTTGCCGGATCAGGCCCTAACAGCGGCAATCCAGTCGGCACCGCGTGGGCAGACCGCCCTCAGACAAATTATACAGGCCGCTTTGAAGCGGAATCACTTGCCGCGTCCCCGCAAATGTACGCGCCCGGATCAACGGCAGGGAATATAAAACGGGAGATTTGGCAAACGGAGCATGACTTCAACTATTGGGGAAATTCGACAAATATACCCGGCAGTAATGTGCAGCGTTACTGGAATTCCGCGTTTGCCGCTATGAACGATGTGGATTGGGGTCTGCGCGTTGTCCACGAAAGCGTTTTTGACTGGTGGTTTTCTTCCAGCTACTCCGGCCTAGTAACAAGTTATCAGGGTACTCCGATAAACGGTAATGGACAAAATGGGCAAGCCGGAGCGACACCGTGGCCGCAATATACGTATACTCCAAGAGGGCGGGCGTTTGCCCACTACGCGCGCTATGTCAACGAGACATGGCTCTTGGACATAACCCGCACTCGGGGGACCATTGGTGATTTTAATAAAGATATTTCTACTTTCAACGCGGGTTCAAAAGATCCTAAGATAAGCGCGTTTGAGGATACCGATGGCAAGTTTATCAGTATTGTCATGTTTACTCCGAATGCCTCCACCAACACTCCTAACATCGCCAACGCTTCCTTCAGCGGCGCTATCAGCAACGGCTTCGGCGCTGGCGGTTTAAATGGAACCAACGATCCTACCCGGCTCAGCGTCAATGTGGGCAGGATAGAGATTGTTTTGCCCGAAGGTTTTACGGCGACTAGCGCCAGCGCTTTGCGGTCTTATGGATGGGAAAACGCGACAGGCGAAACATGGGATGATGTGCCGACAGGCACGCCCCGGTATTGGATTAACGAGCCTGTGTTTCTGTACACCACAGCCGAAGGCAAATCAGCCGTAGAGGTCACCCTGCCGGGAGGAAACATAATATCGATCATGGTTAAGGGTGAATGGACATCTATTCCTGGCGGTTCCAGACACTTTGAGCCAAGAAAGAGGCCTTATACCGTAAAATAGGAGAGATTTTCTAATGAAAAAAACTTACCTTGTACTTATTGCCGCTCTTACGGCGGTTGGGTCGTTGTTTGCCCAGGAGACGATATATTCCGGCGAGATCAAGACCGGTTTTTATATTCAACAGGAAACGATAGGAGAACAGGAACCCGTGGCGACGGGGGGGATGACCAATAATGACGGCGATTCCGGCACAGGCCAGGGGCGGCTGCGTCTTGATTTTCATTTCTCCTACCAGAACCTGGGGGTGCGCCTCCGCTTCCAGATAGAGCCGAATTCAACGAACTTGGGCCCATATTACCCCGCGTGGAGCTTCGTTTATGCCTACGGTAATTTGTTTAATGACCAATTTAAAATTTCCATGGGACTTTTGGGTGAATCGCCCTGGGGTACGGGCGGTCCCAGATTTCGTGGCGAGCCTGAATCCCGTGAATATATTGAGTATAATGAATTGAGCGGAGATCCTTATAACGCGAGCGAGGGGCTTATGGGGATACGTTTTGAATTAAAGCCGTCCTTTATTCCGGGCTTGAATATTGGTTTTGTGTTGAACCAGCCCGATCGTACCCAACTTCCCACTGTGACGCAAACCTTCGGCGACGTGCTTGAAGAATCTGTCGTGGGAGCCGCTTATGAGAATCAGTACTTTGCCGTCCGCGCGGGCTACCGTTTTGACAGTAAAGTAGACGTTTACGCGGATTCTAAAATAAATGAAGGAGGCCGCCTGACCTACCGCCTTGAGGAGAAGGTACTGAGAACGGTTGTGGACGATATGCGGGTATGGCTTAACGGCTATTATTACGGGATAGGAGGCGAACTGCAGAATATTGACAGAATGGACGAGGCTGGTAACATTATCAGGAAAAAAATGGGAGGGGGAGAATATTTTATCAACTGGCTGTACTGGCTGTGGGACACGGATAATTTTATTGCCCAATTTGACGCCGGTTTTGGCATATACAAATCATACAACAATATGGAGATAAGACCGACCGAGAGGGATGAATACCAGAGCCTGGAAGTCAGACCGGCGTTTTATTATAAATTTTTTAACAGTCTTCTTCAGGCCGGGCTGGCTCTTGGTGTCGGCATGGAATTCGGCGCCGGAAAGACTTATAAGTCTTCCCCATATCAGTATATTTCCGTTGAGCCGCAGATTAGGCTTAATATTGCCGGCGGCGGCTACATCGCGGCAGTGTACAATTTTACCGACAAATACGCGTGGTTTGATGAAAGTAAAATGGAGCGGCGGGGGGAAAAGTCCGTAAAACATTCGGTAAACATCCGCGCGGTGTACGCGTTTTAACAAAGGGGGAACCGCATGAAAAAGACAGTTACCGCGTTGCTCTTAAGCCTGATTGCGGCAAGCTCTGCTTTCGCGGTGGAAGACATACAAATTACAGGGGAAATCAAAACCGGATTTTTATTCGAGAAGCGGGACGAGGGCGGCGAGACTACTTCTTACGCGAGAATAAACAACAATGACGGCGATGCGGGCGCGTCTGAAGGGCGGATACGTATCGGCATTGCCTTTGAATTGAAAAATATCGGGATACGGACAAAATTTTATCAGGATAATTTTAGACGCGGAACCGGTTCAAATGATCCGAACCTGCTCAAACTCCGCACGGAGTTCGCTTATGGCTACGGCGGCACGTTTAACAACCAGCTTAAAATTTCAGCCGGACTTTTGGGTGAGTCTCCATGGGGAACCGGCGGGCCTGATTTATATCAGGAACTGGAATATTCAGGCGGCGCTCCTATAATGGGGATACGCGTCGAATGGAAGCCACTTGGTATTTTACGCGGCCTTAACCTGGGTTTTGTGCTGAACCGCTCGGATGAGGGGGTGCCGTGGGACGCGAAGGAGCAATTTGGCGATCTTTTTAAGGAGTCAATAGTAGGTATCGCATGGGAGCATAAATATTTCGCGTTCCGCTTTGCCTACCGTTTTGACCGTGATGTAAAAAGCGACGCTGTATTCGTAACCGGGGAAAAATTTGTGTACCGCGTTGAAGAACGCGTTCTTTGGCAGTTGTTGCCCGGTATGCAAATATGGGCAAACGGGTACTGCGAGGGCATTAACTCGGAAAACAGGGGAAGCGGGTATGGTCCGCCGGGTTATATTCAAAACTGGTTCTATGCCCACTATGATTCCAGATATTTTAACGTTGGCATTGACGCCGGATATAGGGATAATTTTGTAAAAAAAACAGGACAGGTACTGGAGATTAGGCCGTCTTTCTACTACAAATTTATCAACAATTATTTGGTCGCCGGCGTTATGGGCGGTCTTGTAATGGGCTTTAACGGCAGCGAGTCTTATCCCGATGTTTTTTACAATAACTGGTATCTTGAACCGCAGGTAAAAGTAAACTTCCATAACAATTTTTATATTGCCTTCGTCTACCGCTATACTTCCAACGCGTACCAAACGCTTGACAATAATGACTATTACACCCAATGGTTTAATATGCGTTTGTGTTATACATTTTAAAAATACAGTTTTCCAAAAAATGTCTGTCCCTAATAAAAAGGCTGCCCGGAATCTCCGGACAGCCTTAATAAGCCATTTAGCCATGTTATTCGGCGGTTGTGTCACCGCCGTCAATAGTAATAGATTCAATGGTGATAATCACTTTTGGGAAACCTTCTTTTACAGAATCAGGATTATCTTTATCATCTTTAAACATTGCCTGTATTACGAAAAAGCCCAACGTAGCCGCTTTTTTATTACTGGAGAACGGCCGGTACTCCACCAGATGATCATTCTCCGGATCAGTATTGCCTGTGAATGGGGTTTGTTTGCCGGTTTCGGTTCCATTCCAATTGCTTGTGGCAGTCGGGTCAGCCAAATGCAAGCGGAACGCGGCAAACCCCAACTCACCAGAAGCGATTTGCGCATTTGTCAGCGTCCCTTGAGTTCCTCTTGCAACGGTTCCGACAATTCTGAAGGTGGCTCCGGTTAATGCCGGATCCATCAACTCATAGATTTGGTCTGCATTAAGAGGTATGATCGCCCTTTGCCTGTTGCGGCCGTCGAAGGTAATTGTCAATTTGCCGTCCGCATAAGCGGTTTCCGCATATTCCCTTGGAATGATATAGGAAGGACTGCCGCCTGTGATAGCCCCATTCTCCGGAAGCGTACCCCATAAAGAGGTATCCAAATTCAGCTTCATGTCTACAGGCGCAGGATCGCCGTCCGCCCACTTTGCGGTAAGGATGTAATCTTTATTAATAAGGGTTTCCGCGTCAAACAAGTTTTCCCCGTCGTACCATCCGAGGAACGTATGTCCTGACCATTTCGGTTTATACGGCAAAGTAACTTTTAAGTCGGTTTTAACTTTAATGGGTTGGATTGATATATTCGCTCCGCCGCCTGCGAAAGATACGGTGTATTCGGTAACCTTCGAGAAAACCACTTTTTCTATTTTAACGGTTGCCGGACCGCTTTGATTGCGTTGGAACCCAATGCCGGAACCCGCGTCTGTAATTACGGCTTTATATGAATATTTTCCCTCGTTGTCGGTATTAAGCGTAATATTCGAGCTGCCGCTAGGATACGGGCTAAGATCAACGTTTCCGCCGGATTTTTTTACGAGTACCTGTACGCTCCCCTCAGTGACTTGTAAAAATACTTCAACTAGGCCATAGTCGGAAAGTCTCCATGTGTCATTAGCTTTTGGCGCGGGGAAGTTGTACTGAGCGCCGCCGCCTGAATATTGGGCGGCAGTTCCGTTAAAAGTATAGCTGCCGTCAGCATTTGTGGTACCCAGATCTGTTCCAAAGTGGTTGACTCCCACCAACTTCGCCGTCTTGTGAACCAGCGTTTCGCCTACAACTTCAACGTCACTGTCACTGGTGATCGCGGGATTTACCGTTACGGAGCAGGTGGCTTTTCCGCCGTCTTCAGCGGTAGCGGTAATGGTTGCGGTACCTGCGGACATACCGGTAACCGTGCCGATAGGATTCACAAAAGCCACTGCATCATCGCTGGAAGTCCATGTTAGCTCCACGTCAACGGGATCTGTCGTAGCGGTAATTTTGCTAGCCCTGCCAACTTCCAGGGTAAGAGTGGTTGGGTCCAAGGTAACAACTGTCTTAGGCTTAGTATTATTGCCGCCGTTTTCGCAACCTGTCATAAGAATAGCGAGTACGGCAAGTACCGCTAAAAAAACGTAAATGCTTTTTTTCATTAATATCCTCTTGATTTTATTAGGAAAACTGTCCCTGGCAGCCTTATCATATATGGAATTAATAAATTATGCGGCCTAGAAGACTTGAACTTCCATGGCTCTCGCCACTAGCACCTCAAGCTAGCGTGTCTACCAGTTCCACCAAGGCCGCAAAACACTATTCTTTTCTATCAAAAACAAAGGCTTTTGTCAATGCCATAATAGACAGATAGCCGTTAAGATATTAAAATTATCTACGGAGAAAAAATGAAAAAAAGAGCTCTTTTAAGCGTATTTTATAAGGACGGTCTGCTTGATTTGGCGTCATTTTTAAACGGCGACGGTTGGGAAATAATTTCTACGGGCGGCACTTCCAAATTTTTACAGGAAAATAATATCCCTGTTACCGAGGTTTCACAAGTTACAGGATTTCCCGAATGTCTGGACGGGCGCGTAAAAACCTTGCACCCTGCGATTCACGCGGGTATTCTTGCGAAGAGAGGCGATAAAAACCATATTGATACTTTAAAAAGTTTAAATATCGAGACTATTGACCTTGTGTGCGTCAACCTTTATCCGTTTTTCGAGAAGGTACAGGCGGGTTTATCACTGGAAGAAACAATCGAATTTATCGATATTGGCGGACCGAGCATGCTCCGATCCGCCGCGAAAAATTTTAACGATGTTATTGTTCTGACCGACACTGCCGATTATGCCGAAGTTATCGAGCGTTTAAAAAACGCTAACGTTCCGCTTGAATTTAAAAAACGCCTTGCCGGCAAGGTTTTCGATTTAACGTCGGCTTATGACGCCGCTGTCGCGCGCTACCTGCTTGATGAAGAATATCCCCAATATTTGCCGCTGTCATTAAAAAAAGGGCAGCAGCTGCGTTACGGTGAAAACAGCCACCAGCAGGCGGCTCTTTATTTAAATACCGACAGTTCGGGAGTTTTTACAGGCATGGAACAACTGCACGGCAAGGAACTTGGCTACAATAATATGAGAGATTTGGATATCGCGTGGAAAGTGGTTTGCGCTTTTGGGCTTGAAAGCGACGGAACAGAACCTTTCGGAGAATCCGACGTTAAACGCCTTATTCCTTCCGCGGCGGGCGGAAAAAAAATCTGCTGCGTAGCCATTAAACACAACACTCCCTGCGGCATCGCGCTTGGAGATACATTGCTCGACGCTTACAATAAAGTTTTTGCCTGCGACCCAATATCGATATTTGGCGGAATTATCGCCTGTAACGCGAAAGTAAACGCGGCGACCGCTTTAAGGCTTAACCAATTGTTTTTGGAAATTGTCGCGGCCCCGGACTTTGACAAGGACGCGCTTAATATTTTAAAAATGAAAAAGAATCTGCGTATCATAAAAATGAAAAACGCTCCAAAAGAAAAGCATGAATACATCGCGGTTGACGGCGGCGTTTTGGTTCAGCAGAACGACCGTACTTTGCTTGAAAAATGGGAAGTGGTTACAAAGGCTTCTCCAAATGAAAGCGATATTAAAGACATGATTTTTGGAATGAGGGCGGTAACGTTTGTAAAATCAAACGCGATTTTAATCGTTAAAGAGCAGGCCTCGACCGGCATCGGTTGCGGACAAGTAAACCGCATCTGGTCCGCAAAGCAGTCCCTTGAAAGAAGCGCCGCCCTTTTAATAGCGGAATCTTTAGAATCGGCGGACACAGGCGGCAGTTTCTGGAAAGATGATCTTCCCGCAAGAGTTCTAGCCTCCGACGCCTATATCCCATTCCCAGATGTTGTCGAAGCCGCGGCGCAGGCTAAAATTAAATCGATAATACAGCCCGGCGGCTCCATAAACGACAAACTTGCGATAGAAGCTTGTAATAAGCACGGCATAGCGATGGTCTTTACCGGTATCAGGCATTTTAAACATTAGCAGTCTGTAACAACTACATATTTCCAAGAATATCCTCTCGCAGAGGCGCAAAGGCGCAAAGTTGTTGTTCGCAAGATCATCGTTTTTCCTTCAAGATTTGTAGTTATACTAATATATTTAGTTAATAATGGGCTATCGGACGAAAACTTTGCGCCTCTGCGCCTCTGCGAGAGTAAATTCGTGAATAATTTTATCTGAAATAGTTAACTGCTCCGGTGAATATATCCATCTTTTTAATGCCAGGGATGTTCCTGTAAAGCCCGTCCTCAAATCTTTCGTTATGAGCCATGCGGCCAATGACGCGGCCATCGGGGGATGTGATTCCCTCAATGGCGAAATCGGAATTGTTGGGGTTAAAACGTATGTCCTTAGAAGCGTTGCCGTTAAAATCAACATATTGGGTGGCGATTTGGCCGTTAGCCGCTAGAGAGCGAATTAGGCTTTCCTGCGCGATGAAACGTCCTTCGCCGTGGGAAATTGGCACAATGTACTGGTCTCCAGCTTCAAGATGGGAAAGCCACGGCGATTTGTTGGAGACTATTTTTGTGTTTACCAAAGTGGACTGATGCCTTCCTATTGAATTAAACGTGAGAGTGGGGGAGTCTTCAGTCATGTCGCGTATTTCGCCGTAGGGGACAAGTCCCAGTTTTATAAGGGCTTGAAAACCGTTGCATATTCCGCAAATAAGGCCGTCCCTCTTTTGCAACAAATCGCTAACCGCTTCAGAAATCGCCGGGTTTCGCATAAACGCCGTAATAAATTTCCCCGATCCGTCAGGCTCGTCTCCGCCTGAAAATCCTCCGGGAATAAAAATTACCTGCGCTTTACGCGCCGCTTTTTCAAAATCTTTAACGCTTTGCGCGATTGCGGCGGAAGTTAAGTTTCGTATAACAAATATTTGCGCTTTTCCTCCCGCTTTTTCAACCGCCTTCGCGCTGTCATATTCGCTGTTAGTGCCGGGAAATACGGGTATAAGAAAACTTGGCTTTGACAATATTCCAACTGATCTTTTTTTATCGCTTTTTATTTTTTCTTTTAGTGATTTGTCCTGATTCCAAATAAAATTCTCAACTTTACCTTCCTGTTTAATCAGGTACGGATAAACAGGCTCAAGAGTTTTTTCCCACGCGTCTTGTAATTTATCAAGGGCAATTTCATAAGTTTTTGTTTTAAGCGTGTAATCGCCTATTGTGCGTCCTAAAAGCATAGCGTCTGTTTGTAACGGAGACTGTGTTTCAATTACAAAACCGCTAAAACCGGCTCCCGTGAAAAGTTCTCTTTCCGCCGTAAAACCGATACGGTTTCCCATGCACATTTTCACGACAGCCTCCGCGCTGCCGCCGCTGCCGCAAGCCCATGCGGAAAGTATTTTTCCTTCTTTAATTAATTTTTCTACAGAGTCAAAAAATCCGCGAAGGGCGGTAAAATCGGGCTTTTCATAAAGAGAGAAGGGAGGTTTTAACAAATAGACATAACTGTCAGTCTTTTTAAATTCAGGCGTGATAATGTTTTCGATTTTTGACGTGGAGACGGCAAAAGAGACTAGGGTAGGGGGCACGTCGATTTGCCCGCCGTCAGATAGGGAAAAACTTCCCGACATTGAATCTTTTCCCCCGATAGCGGCCGTCTGTAGGCCGATTTGCGCGTCAAGAGCGCCTAACAGTGCGGAAGCTGGTTTTCCCCAGCGGAAAGGGTCGTCGCGTAACTTTTCAAAATATTCCTGAAATGTAAGCCAGCATTTTTTTCTGCTTCCGCCCGCCGCTATTATTTTCGCTACCGAATATAAAACGGCGAAAACCGCTCCGTGATACGGGCTTACAGATGAGATATATGGATCAAACCCCCATGACATTAGGGAACAGGTTTTTGTTTCGCCGTTTAAAACAGGTATTTTTGCAGCCATTGCCTGAGCGGGAGTGTTAAAGTATTTTCCGCCAAAGGGGGCTATGATCGTCGCCGCCCCTATACATGAATCAAAACGGTCAACAAGCCCTTTTTGAGAGCAGATGTCAAGGCTGCCTAAAAACGCTTCAAGTTCTTTCGCGTCTACTTCACGGTTTTCATCTTTTATTATCTCAATTCTTTTTATACGCGCTTTTGCGTGTTTTTCCGCGCCGTTGGAATTTAAAAATTCCCTTGAAATGTTTACAATTGTTTTCCCGTTCCAATTCATTACAAGTCGCGGGCTTTTTGTAACTTCAGCGATTATCACGGCTTCCAGATTTTCACCCTCGGCAAGTTCGATAAAAGTTTTCGCGTCTTTTTTTGAAGTGACAACAGACATTCTCTCCTGGCTTTCGCTAATCGCAAGCTCAGTCCCGTCAAGTCCTTCGTATTTTTTTAGAATTTTGTTTAAATCAACCGTCAGCCCGTCGGCAAGCTCCCCTACTGAGACGCTTACCCCTCCCGCGCCAAAATCATTGCAGCGTTTGATTAGGCGCGCCGCTTTTGGATTGCGGAAAAGGCGTTGCAATTTCCGTTCCTCTGGCGCGTTGCCTTTCTGCACGTCGGCGCCGCAGGTTTCCAATGAAGAAGAAGTGTGCGACTTGGAAGAGCCTGTAGCTCCCCCAATGCCGTCGCGCCCCGTTCTGCCGCCTAACAGTATTACAACGTCTCCCTGTGACGGAACAGTTCTTACTACATTCTCTAAAGGAGCGGCTCCTATAACTGCTCCTATTTCCATGCGTTTCGCCTCGTAACCGGGATGGTATATTTCATGCACAAGGCCTGTCGCAAGCCCTATCTGGTTTCCGTAAGAGCTGTAACCTGCGGCGCTAGTGCGGCAAATTTTTCGCTGAGGCAATTTGCCGGGCAAAGTTTCACTCGCGTTTTTTAAAGGATTGGCGGCTCCCGTTACGCGCATCGCTTGATAAACGAATACGCGGCCTGACAGCGGATCGCGTATCGCCCCTCCAAGACAAGTTGCCGCTCCCCCAAACGGTTCAATTTCTGTGGGATGGTTGTGGGTTTCGTTTTTGAACATTAAAAGCCAATCTTGCTCTTTGCCGTCAACGTCAACTTTAATCTTTACGGAACATGCGTTTATTTCTTCAGACTCGTCCAGATCGGGAAGAAGCCCTTTTTGCTTAAGCGCCTTTGCCCCTATTGTCGCCATATCCATCAAAGTAACAGGCTTTTCAGAGCGGCCGCAAAAAGAGCGAAGGTCAAGATAATTTTTATAACTTTCTTTTACCGTTTCATCGTCAATTTGAATATCATTAAGTTCCGTTAAAAATGTCGTGTGGCGGCAGTGATCCGACCAGTATGTGTCAAGAAGGCGTATCTCAGTTACAGTCGGGTCGCGTTTTTCCACATCACGAAAATATTTTTGGCAGAATAACAAATCCTGCAAATACATGGCTAGATTTAAATTCGCGCACAACTTTTCAATTTCTGAAATTTCAAAAGATATAAAGCCTTCAATAACGGGAACGTCGCAAGGAACGGATAAATTTTGCTTAAGCGTTATCGGCATATCCAATGACGCCTGCCGGCTTTCTACAGGGTTTATAAGCCATGACTTTATACGGTTAAAATCTTCATCTGAAACATTGCCGTATATGGCGTATATTTTAGCCGATTGAATGTCCGGCCTGTCTTTGCCTGTGGCAAGGGAGATACACTGGGCGCATGAATCGGCTCTCTGGTCAAACTGGCCGGGCAAGTACTCTACGGCAAATACTCGTGCCGTTTCAAAATCGGGCAGTTCTTCGTAAACCGTATCGACCGGAGGTTCTGAAAAAATCGTGTTTTTTGCCGAATGAAAATCATCCGCCGAAATGCCTTCGGCAAAATAACGGTTAATAATCCTTACCTTTGTTATTCCGTCAATTTGAAGCCCAAGATGCAAATCTGCGGCAACTGAAGCCGCTTCTTGTGCAAAACCGCCGTTTTTTTCAACATAAATAGCATAAACGCCCACATTTTTCTCCTTTTTGCATTATACTTACTATTATAAAAATACGGAAGGGCAATAACTGTTTAATAAATTAGTTGTTTTAGGGTATAATATATTGTAAAATAAGATTGGGGTTTATATTGAAAAAAGCAATTATTAAAATAAGTTTGTTGTTTGTTATAGGGTTCTTTACGCTTCATGCCGCGTTTTCGCAGGTAAAAAATGAGATGATACTCATAAACGGGGGTACGTTTCTAATGGGAAGCCCTGAAACTGAGAAAGGAAGAAACTTTACAGATGAAGGCCCCCAGCATAAGGTTACCGTAAGTTCGTTTTATATCGCAAAATATACTGTGACTCAGGCTGAATATGAGGAGATAATGGGAGAGAATCCAAGCCAATATAAAGGAGAGGATCTTCCCGCAGAAAAGGTAACATGGCTTAATGCCGTTGATTATTGCAATAAAAGAAGCGTAAAAGAAGGGTTGACCCCTGTTTATACAATTAACGGAAATAATGCTACATGGAACCGTTCAGCTAACGGATACCGCCTGCCTACGGAAGCTGAATGGGAATACGCCTGTCGCGCCGGAACTCAAACGCCTTTTTACACCGGAGATAAAATTGAAGACGCAGGTTGGTATAAGGGCAATTCACGTGATATGACAACATTACAGCGTTCCACTTTTCCGGTAGGTCAAAAACAACCAAACGCTTTCGGTCTTTATGACATGCACGGCAACGTACTTGAATGGTGCTGGGATTTTTTTGGAAATTATACCGCAGAGGCTCAAGTTGACCCAACAGGACCCGCGACAGGGGACAGGCGGGTTTATCGCGGAGGTTGCTTTGATTTTGATGAATTAAACTGCCGTAGCGCGTACCGGTACAGACAGCATGTAAATTTTAAGTTTTTTTATAACGGTTTTCGGGTAGCTCGGTCTTTGTAAAATATATTCGAAAAGACTTCACACAAAGAACACAAAGATACAAAGATCACAAAGAGGAAATAAGAGGTTTTATGGAGTCTAAGAAAAAAAGAATAAAAACTCTTGAGGCTCTGATACGGCGGTATCAGGCTTCTTACTACAACGGGGAAGCTGAAATTTCAGACGGGGAATTCGATATTCTTTGGGATGAGTTAAAAAATCTTGACCCGCAAAGTGAAATATTAAAAAAAATAGGGACGGGGACTGAGACAGACGGTTTCCCGAAAGCGCGTCATCTTATTCCGATGGGCAGCCAGGACAAAGCGTCCAATCCGCAAGAATTTATTGAATGGGCAAAAAAAATGGGAATGGATACGCAAACAGAGACTTCGTTAACCGGTAAAAAAAATAAGTTTACAAAAAAATTCATAGTACAGTATAAATTAGACGGCGCAAGCCTTGAATTGCAATACGAAAAAGGGAATCTTAAACGCGCCGTTACAAGGGGAGACGGCATAACAGGCGATGACATTACCGGCAACGCGCGGCGCATGGCGGGCGTAGTTCAAAAAATGGGAGTTTCCTTTACAGGCGGCGTAAGGGGCGAAGTTGTCATGACCCACGATGTCTGGAATAACAAATACCCGTCTAAGGCAAATTGCCGCAATGCCGCCAATGGGCTGATGCGCCGCAAAGACGGGGAGGGCTGCGAAGATTTACAAGTCATTGTTTATGACGCGGCGGCATCGGATGACGACAGGTTTTTTAAAGACGAATTGCAAAAACTCAAATGGCTGAAGGAGCGCGGATTTAAAACCACGGAAACAAAGACCTTTACCACGGCGCGGGATATTATCGCCTACCGTGAAAAAATAGCCGCCGAGAGGGAAAAACTCCCCATTGATATAGACGGCCTTGTGGTAAAGGACATAGAGACTGATATGTCAGACCTTCGCAAGGCTCGCCCTGAAAAGCAAATCGCGTTTAAATTTGAGTTAGAGACGGCGTTCAGTATTTTGCGCGAAGTGATATGGAGCGAATCAGGGGCGACATACACGCCAATCGGCGTTGTCGATCCAGTGCGCCTTGCGGGAACCACTGTTAAACAGGCGAGTCTTAACAACCCCGATATGATCAGGTCTATGGAGCTAAAAATCGGCTCGGCTGTTTCCGTTGTAAAACGAGGGGAAATAATCCCTAAGATCGAAGGGCTCGCGCCTGTCCCGTCAACGGAAAAAACGCGGGAGATTGATTTTCCAAAAATATGCGGCGTGTGCAATACCCCCCTTATTGACGCGGGGACAAGGCTTTACTGCCCGAACCCCGTCTGCCCAAAGAAGCCTTTGCACAGGCTTGAAAAATGGGTGAAGGTGTTGGATATTCGCGAATTGGGAGAAAAACTGCTTCGCCAATTATTTGATAAAAACAGGGTAACGCGTATTCATGAACTGTATACATTGACGACAGAAGAACTTGCCGAATACGACAGAATGGGAGAACTTTCAGCCGCGAAAGTAATCCGCCACATACAGACAAAACGGGAGCTTTCCCTTGCCGTCTTTATCGCCGGTTTTGATTTTGAAGGAGTAGCCGAGACCACCATGGAAAAAATCACTGCCGCCGGTTTTGACACTTTGGAAAAACTTCGCGCGGCATCCGTAGCCAACCTTGCCGCTGTTTTCGGTCTTGGTGAAATAACAGCTACTGTAATTACAGACGGCCTAAAAGAATGCGCCGCCGAAATTGACTCAGTCTTAAAGACCGGAATTATAACGATAGCGCCTCCGCCCTCGGAAGAATCACAGCCCCTGCGCGGTTTATCTTTCTGTTTCACAGGCGAATTAAACTCCATGAAAAGGGGAGAGGCGGAAGAGAAAATAAAATCGCTGGGCGCGCAGTCAAAGTCCTCGGTAGTAAAAGGCCTTTCCTATCTTGTCACAAACGACCCCGCCTCCGGCTCCTCAAAAAACAAAAAAGCGTTGGAACTGGGTATCCCCATTATTGATGAAGAGCAATTTTTAGCCCTGTTATCGGAACCCCAAAAACAATCCGCTCCAAAACAAGGCGAATTATTTTAAGAATTTTTTACATAAAATATTATTCTCAAATTTTCTCTCGCAGAGGCGCAAAGGCGCAAAGCTGTTGTTCGTAGGATTGTCGTTTTTCATTCAAGATTTGTAGTTAAACTAATATATTTAGATCAATAATGAGCTATCGGACAAAAACTCTGCGCCTTTGCGTCTTTGCGAGAGGTTTTTTTGTAAAAATTCTTACTTAAATGAATCTTGTATCGGGTAATATTTTTCCATTGCTTGAAATTTTTCGCGTACTTTTTGCAGGGAATCAAGTTCGCGGTTAATTGTTTTCGCGTAGTTTAACGTGCCGTTTTCAATTCTGAACGCCTCATCTTGCCAGAATTGAACCTTGGGAAGATCAATCCATCTGAAACGCCTGTCATTGGCTTTCTTCCACCACGCGAGGGCTTCATTCCAGTAATAAAGAGCGGCGCGGTAGCACCTCTCCGCCGTTTCAAGGCTTTCAAGATTTTGATCCTTCCATGGAGCGTTGTAAAAATAGGCGTTGCGTTTGTTCCATTTGTTGCCTAATAACATATATTGTTCTATCAGTTTTATATTTATGTGCATAGAAAACAGATAACGGTATTTTTCCCATTGGGTTTCATTTTCGATTAAAGCAAGGGCGTATAACGGATTGGCAAAATCCGCTTTTACCGCGTGTTCAAGCCAGTAGATATTTTCCATAGTGTCGTCGGGATATTGGATATAATGCAAGTGGAAAAGCCTGTAATACTGTTCCTTATAGGTTACATAATATCCGTTTACGGGAATCGCGGCGGAGAGTAAAAAGAGGATGGCTGTTATTTTAAAGGCAGTTTTCACTATATTGAATATCGGCATTATGCGGAAAAGTTATCATAAACCCATAATCATAATAAATAAAACCTTGATTATTTATAAAAACTGATACTTTTAACCGTAAAATATGTTATAATATAGTAAAATTATGTCAATATTTATCGTTAAGAGCGGGAAAAAGACGCTTCCCGGTTCGATATATGTAAAAATTCTCATTTTTCTATGGCTAATAGCCATTTCGGCTTTTATTATGAAGCCTGTTCAATACGCTTTAAACAAGGAAATGATAAAAATCAAGGTAGGTTTTTTTGCAAAATTAGAGGATATTACGGGTTTTACTGTCCGTTATTCTTCAATTCGCCCTTCAATTTTTGGTTCCTTTAATATTGATAATTTGGGTCTTTTTAAGGAAGAGAAGGCTTTTTTTTCAGTATCACAGGTAAAAATTCATTATTCAATAATGGAATTATTACTGCATAGAAAAGCATTTATCCATACTGTTCAAATTGACGGGCCCGAAATTAACATAGATACGGCTAATGACGCTGACACATTCGATTTTATTAAAACGATTAATGAGAAAAGAAAAAGCGGCGATGAATTTGATTTTCATCAAATAACGGAATTTTTGCCCTCTAATGCCGAATATCAAATCCGGCATTTAAATTTAAATTTAACGGACAAACATACTTCCTATAAAATTGAAAACATGAATCTTAACATAAAAGAGCATGAAGGAGAGATAACGTTTTTTGCGAGATTTTATGCTGAATTAAAAAGGACTGGTCTTTTTGATAAAATTATTATTTTAGGCGCTGACGCTGGAATTAGCGGAACATGTTCCAGCGATTTGGATAAAGGAAACGCCGAACTTTCAATTTATTATTTAAATTGCTCAGAACAGGATGACGCGAAAAAAACGGCTTCTTTCTTCAAGCTTCTTTCCAATGACGGCGGAACTCAAAGAAGACTCTTTAACATGCTTCCTTTTAAAACTTATATTTCTTATAATAATCACGTGGTAAGCGTAAAACCGCAGTCGGAAGATGAACGGAATAATTTTTACTTTAATTACAATACCGATTCAGGAGGCATACATGCGGGAATAATGCTTGATAATTTTAATCTTGAAAGCCTGATTAATTTTTCTGATTACTTAAAGAACGCGTCTGATTTGCTCTTTGTGCAGATAACCGGAAATTCTTCGTTTGTTTATGAAAACGGTTTTTTTGATTACAATATAAATTTTAAAGGGGGCGAAAACGGCGCGTCTTCAATTAACAAAGATACTTTTACTATTGACGTTTACGGTGATGAAAAAGAAATAATTGTAAATGATTTTTTTATGTCGTCTATTAACCCTAAAAAAGACATATTTTCCGGCAGTTTGGGAATTTCAGGCAATTTGGAATTTGCTCCGCTCGTATCGCAGGGTAGCGCATATTTTGACGGTTTCAGCTTAACGGGAACTGAAAAAATAAACGCCGAATTCATCATATCAAGCCATGATAAAGGCATTCTTATTTCAAGCGACGAAGTGAAAATAGCCCAAACTGCGATTAACGATTTTTCCATATTCCTGCTGCCAACTGAAAAGGAAATAGGCTTCAATGTTTCAGGATTCTTTATTGAAGGAGGTTCCGTTTATCTTGACGCGGTTTATAACGGTAGTCCGGGAGAAATAGAAGCGTCTGCCGCATTGGATTCGCTTTCATTATTTTCAATAACCGAAGTTTTCCGCCCGTTTTCTGAAAATTTAAGCGTTCCCTCCGTAATCAGGGGAATATTTAAAGATTCGTCAATAAAGACTGATATTTTCTTTTCCACTGATTTTAACAATATTGTATATAACGCTCCAAGTATCGCTTTTTATATTGGAAAAACAAACGGATTATTGTCGTTATCCGGCACAGGCCGCCAAATTACATTAAGCGAAGGGATCATATTTCAGAATGAACAGGATGAAAACGAAATAAAATTTTCATCTAATATTAATTTTTCAAATATTATGGATTTGACGTTTTCATTTAACGCCGGTTTTCATGATCTCGCGTGGAATATAGAAGGGCAAATATTGGACAGAACTACGTTGATTATTAGGGATCAAAACGGGTTTCACGGCTATGGAACCATATCAAATAACGGCGCTTTATCAGGATTTATTGAAGGCGTTAATTATCCAATATTGTTAAATTCACAGACAATATACCTGAATTTTTACCTGTCTTTACGCTATGATTCCTATGATTTTTGGCGGCTTAACATGGATAATTTTTCCGCCCGTTACGCGTCTTCAAATGACGGTTCTGATTTTTTTAAAATTTCAGGCTTGGCGGATCAGAACGGCGCAAGTTTCAGGGAAATACTGTATACGGATGAGATAGGCATGCTTTTGGGAAACGCGGACTTTTTCTGGGATGCCGATTTTTCATATTGCAGTTTTAATCTTAATATAACTGACGGGCATGAATCGGGCGAATATTATTACGCAGACGGAAAACTTAAAAAAGACAATATGAACGTTAATATTTCAGTTTCTGAAATGCATGTTAACCGTTTTTTAAAAATAAATTATCCTGTAATCGCAAGCGCAGACGCCTCCATCTCATGGAATTCGCTAGATTCATTCCTCGCTAAAATTAATCTTTCGTCATTACGCACAAGAATAAACGGCAGCGCCGTTTATGCGGAGGTTAATGTTAATTTTTCCAATGATGAATTGTTTGTACATAATCTAAGACTGGATTACGCGCAGTTAAAAACAAATCTGTCTGAATTAAAGTTTAACATAACGGAAGGCGCCGCAAACGCAAAAGCGGATATTAGCGGAGCTGTTCTTGAAAAAAAAGTTGAAGGGAATATTGAATTTAACGCTGATTTCATAAAAATAAATTCATGGTTTGATTTGAATAATATTCTAAAAAATATTAACGGGAAACTGTCATTTGAAAATTTTACTTATGGAAATATTAACGACGAAGAATTTATAATTGAATATTCAGTAAACAATGGGGCAGTTTCCGTTAAAGGCGGTCCAAGAGACATGATAAGGCTTGAAATGGACAGTGACGGAATGTTTTTTTTAGGGTTATCGGCCCCAATGTTCATACGCGGCAACGTTGTAGGGACGTATAAGAACGGAATAGTGGACGCTAAAACTAATTATTTCTTTATTGACCTGCCAACGTTATTCAACATATTCTCCGCTCAGAATGATTTTCTTATTACCGGCGGTTATATTACGGGGAAAGCCGGTTTTACAGGGCCATTTTGGAATCCTGAATTTCACGGCACCGCGAGAGCCGAAAGCCTGCGTTTTAAAGCTCCGAATTTTGTAGTGGAAGATATAAGAGTAGCCCCCGTTGACGTTATCGCCGAAGGATATGAAATGACTTTTGGCCCGATAGCGGTATTGTCTGGGAACGGAAGCGGGACGGCGAACGGCTGGTTCAATTTTGAAAATTGGGCTCCCGCAAACATAGGTATTGACGTTTCAATTCCGCGTGAAACTCCGATTCCATACGGTATTAACGTAGTAGGTTTTCTCGCGAAAGGAAACGGTTCTGGAAAACTTAATTTGAATATAAGCCTTAACAATAAATTAATGGAAATAAAAGGCGATCTTTTTACAAATGAATCGGATCTAAGCCTTAATATGGAAGAACTTACGGCCAATATGGAGAAAGAAAATGTTGAAGCTGATTTTAATACTGTTGTAGATTTAAAATTAACCGCAGGGTCAATGGTAGAATTTATCTGGCCGTCCACAAACCCGATTATAAGGGCGAATCCGGAAATGGGAACCGTTATTTATGTTACCGCGGATTCGCAAACCCACCAGTATTCCTTGAACGGCAATATAAAAATTCGTTCAGGAGAACTGTATTATTTTGACCGCAGTTTCTTTATCCGTCAGGGAAGCATGGTTCTTAAAGAAAACGAAAGCAAATTTGAACCTAGAATAAGCGCAAGAGCTGAAATTCGAGACAGATCCGATTCCGGCCCTGTGACAATAACAATGATTATTGAAAATCAGCCTTTATTTAGTTTTGAACCCCGTTTTGAAGCAAGCCCGGGCATGACACAGCTTGAAATTTATTCAATTTTAGGGCAGAATTTCAACAGTATCCAGGGGGATGAAAATCCGGAACTGGCTCAACGTTTTTTATGGGGTTCTACCGCTGATCTTGCGACGCAGTTTTTTGCGAGTTGGGATGTTTTTTCCCAGCTTGTTTTTTTACGGCAATCTGAAAGGCTGGTAAGGAATTTCTTGAAACTGGACGTGTTCAGCGTCAGAACGCGTCTTATTCAAAATATGTTTGTAACAGGCGCTATGGGTTTAGGGGGACTGGGGCAAAACACGGGGCAGGACTATACTGACAGGAGTAACAAGGTTGGTAACTATTTCGATAATACGACTGTTTATATAGGAAAGTATATAGGCAAGGATATGTTTTTTCAGGGTATGGTTACGATGAAATACGATGAAAATAATAACGTTTTTGGCGGTTTAAGGCTAGAACCGGATATTGGAATAGAATTGCAGAGTCCTTTTATCAATATCCGATGGGATTTTTCTCCGGATTTTTACCACTATCGTCCTGAAAATTGGATGATAGGCAATTCAATTACTCTAAGTTGGAGTAAGTCATTTTAGGAGTTTTGATGAAATTTAGAGTATTTGTTTTTCTTTTATTTACAACGGCAGTATTGGGTTTTTCTCAAAATTTTGACGATGAATCATCACAATCGTCTGATGAATGGTATCAGGGCAAACCGATAAGGGAAATTGTTTTTAGCGGTTTAAAAAACATAGCCCAGTCGGAACTTGACGCGCTGATGAATCCGTACAAAGGACGTAATTTTACCAATAATATATTTCTTGAAATACAGGGAAAATTATACGCCCTGGAATATTTTGAAAGATTGGAACCGGGCATTCTGCGCTATAACACGGCCGGGAGCGAAGTAATTATAAAATTTACAGTGGTTGAACGCCCTGTTGTAGGCCGCATTAATTTTACCGGAAATACAGGATTGCGCCGCAATGAATTAATTGACGCAATTACAACAAAGACAGGCGATGTTTTTAATCAGGCTAAAGTCAGGACTGATATTGAGGCGATAAAGAATAAATACATAGAAAAAGGCTATCCAAACGTAATCATTACGTCTTCACAAACCCAATCGGGAGATTCAACCATTTTGCTTGTTTTTCATATAACGGAAAATGAAAAAATCTCAATATCAAAAATTGAATTTCAAGGCAACTTCAGATTTTCAAGTAACGCGTTAAGAGGGCAGCTCTCGTTAAAGGCGAAGTCCCTGCTGAATGACGGGGCTTTTCAGGAGTCAAAACTGCTTGCGGACAGGGAAGCCGTTACAAAGTATTATCACGATAGGGGATATATAGAAATGTCTGTAAAGGACGTTACCAAAACCGTGACTGAAACTGATAAAGGCACTAATTTAACGCTCACCTTTTTGATAGAAGAAGGAGAAGAGTTCAGATTTGGCGGCGTAACGTTTGAAGGCAATGTGATTTTTACATCGGAACAATTGGACAAGCTTGTAACTTCTAAAAAAGGCGAAATTGTAAACATGACAAGGCTGGAAATGGACTTGCAGCGCGTTGCTGATATTTATTATGAAAACGGATATATTTTTAACTCAATAATCAGATCCCCGTCCCGTAATTACCAGACAAATATTATTTCATATCACATAACAATTGTTGAAAGAGACAGGGCTTATATAGAAAATATTGTTATTATTGGAAACATAAAAACAAAAACCAGCGTAATTTTAAGGGAAATACCCATGGAAAGCGGCGATATTTTTTCTAAGGTAAAAATAATGGAAGCCCTGCGTAATCTTTATAACCTTCAGTATTTCTCCGTAATAATTCCTGACACTCTTCCGGGCAGCACTGAAAATTTAATGGATTTGGTTTTTACCGTGGAAGAACAGCCTACTACCGAAATTCAATTTGGATTTACTTTTTCGGGCAGCGCGGATCCAGACACGTTTCCCATATCCGGCCTTTTAAAATGGAATGACCGCAATGTCGCGGGAAGCGGCAATGAATTGGGAATTGAATTAAACTCGTCTGTTATTGATTCAAGCACTTTGTCCGTTAATTATTTGCATAGATGGGTGCTTGGCCTTCCTCTTTCGCTTGGAACTGATTTGTCGGCAAGTTATACAAAAAGGTACGCCACGATGGATAACCAGCCCCCATTTTTTAACGGTAATGAATCTTACGCTTTTCCCGACGGTTTTTCTTCTTATAGCGATTATTTTAATAAAAGTAAAACCCCTACTAGGGACTACCTGATGCAATATGAACAGTGGTATATATCATTAGGTTTTTCAACAGGTTACCGCTGGACTACTTTTATGGGCATTTTAGGCGTAAATGGGGGAATGCGATTTGGCATAATTAATAATTCATATAACGCCGAATTGTACAGGCCTTTTGATCCCGCCCTTAGGGAAGGCAATAATGATTGGAATCCAAAAAATTCATTGTGGTTTTCATTATCGCTTGATCAGCGCGACATTTATTACGATCCGTCTAAAGGTTATTACCTGTACGACAGAATTGGTTATTACGGAATCTTTAACGCTGAAAGGGAGCATTATATGCGTAATGACGTAAAAGCGGAATATTATTTTACTTTATTTAATATTCCCGTCACGGAAAAGTGGAATTTTAAAAGCGTCTTCGGCATTCACGCGGGACTGTCAACAATATTCCAACAGCCGGGACGTGACGGATTTACTGTTGAAGACGTAAACAAACTTGCCGTAGACGGCATGTTTATAGGAAGGGGCTGGAGCAATGAATACCGCAACAAGGGGTATTTGCTTTTAGACAGTTGGTTGGAATTGCGGTTCCCTATTGTGAACGGCATTCTCGCGTTTGATCTATTCTTTGATTCAGCGGGGATTGAGAGCGAACTTGGCGATTATTTTAACAATTTCACTATTGAAAATATGAGATTCAGTTATGGCGGAGGGTTTAGGTTTACATTGCCGCAATTCCCAATCCGCATAAGTTTGGTCAAGTGTTTTCAAATAGAAGATGATAAAGTTAAATGGAAACCGGGAGCCATTTTTGGATCTTCAAAAGAAAATGAAAGATGGATGGGTATGGACATTGTAATGTCTTTCGTGTTATCATATTAGAAATATTTATGTTTAAACTTTGGAGTATTTATGTCTAAACATGTTATTCTTTTTTTATCATTAAACGTACTGTGTTTATCGTGCGTTTTTGGCCAGCAGATTACCCGTTTTGCGGTGGTAGATCTGTCAAAAGTTTATATGGCTCATTTCAAAGACTCAAAGGCGGTAAGGGATTTTGAAGAAAAAAGCGCCAGAGTTCAGGCGGAAATTGACAAAATAACCAAGGAAATTCAAGCTCTAAGATCAAGGCATGCCGACGCTGTTAACGCTAACAATGAATCTGAAGCGCTTAGGCTGGAAAACCAAATCTACAGAAGGTCTGAACACTTAAAGGAGTATTACCAGACAAAAACGGCGGAACTTGATGATGAAAGAAGCAAATTGATGCAATCGGGAACATTTCTTAACCAAGTGTATGATGAAATACGCTATATCGCGGAAAGTGAAGGGTACACAATGGTTTTAAACATGAAAAACAATCCAAACATTATCTGGTTCAGCCCAATGATTGACATAACGGAAAAATTAATTCAGAATTTGCAAACAAGAAACAGACGTTAGTAAAAAAAATGGACGAGTTAAAAACCAGTCCTATGCTCGAACAGTACAGGCGCATAAAAAAACAGCAGGAAGGGAATATCCTTTTCTTCAGGCTGGGCGACTTTTATGAAATGTTCGCGCAGGACGCCATAGAAGTTTCAGCTTTATTAAACCTGACTCTTACAAGCCGTAACGGGCTTCCCATGTGCGGCGTTCCGTATCATGCCGCAAGAACGTATATTGCAAGGCTTTTAAAACTGGGAAAAAAAATCGCTATTTGCGAACAGCTGACCGCCCCCGGAAAGCAAAAAGTAATTGAAAGGGACGTTATAGAAATTATAACTCCGGGAACGACCGTAGACGATGATTTTCTTGATAAAGGCAGTTCCAATTACCTTTGCTGTCTTGCCTCCTGCGGACATGGCAAAAATGAAAGCGGCGTTACGCGCGATATTTCTTTTTCTTATATTGATCTTTCAACAGGGGATTTTTTTTCCACTTGTTTTTCAAGCGGGGGTGAAATACTGCGCCAGGAACTGGAGCGCCTTTCAATAAAAGAACTGCTTGTTCAGGAATCGCTTTTGGAAGAAAACAAAGAAGTGGCGCAGGCGGTTTATGACCGCCCGTCAATTGTTTTAAACCGCTGGGCTGACTGGCTTTTTGATCCCGCCTCGGCAAAATCAAGACTTGAAAAACAATTCGGTCTTGCAAACTTAAAAAGTTTCGGCATGGAAGAAACCTCAGGCGAAATAATTTCTGCGGGAGCGTTACTTGACTATCTTGAAACAACTTCAAAAAGCCTTTTGCCGCACATAAGGACGATTAAAGTTTACCGTGACGGCGAGTATATGGGCATTGACGAATCAAGCCAGAGAAATCTTGAGCTTTTGTGCAACCAAAGAGACGGGGACGTGCGTTTTTCGCTTTTAGAAGTAATGGATGAAACCCGCTCCTCGATGGGGCGCAGGCTCTTAAAAAGGCGCATTCTTCACCCGCTTCGAGACGTGGAAAAAATAAACAGGCGCCTTGACATTGTAGAGGATTTGTACCGCAGACAGGAGCGTTTAAGCAAGTTACGCGATATTTTAGGAAGAACTCCCGACCTTGAGCGACTTTGCTCAAGGCTTGCGATGGACAAGGCCCACGCAAGGGATATGCTTGCGGTAAAAAACGCGATATCCTATTTTTTTGCCATTACTGAACTTTTTAGCGAAGAATTAAACGAGGGGAAAATCTGTTTTGAGCGTGATGACGGTAAAAATAACAGTAACTTTGACAGCCTTTTACAGATACGGGATTTGCTTGAAAAGGGAATTCTTGAAGAGCCTTCGGTCTTGCTTAGCGAAGGCAACCTTATAAAAGACGGTTTTAACAAAGAACTGGACGATTTGCGCCTGATGAGGGACAACAGCAGGCAGATTCTTGAGAAGTATCTGGAAGAAGAAAAAATAGAAACGGGAATATCAAATTTAAAAATACGTTACAACAGGCTAATCGGCTATTTTTTTGAAGTTAAGAAAAACAGCCTTGATAAAGTGCCAAAACATTTTATAAGGCGGCAGGGAATGGCCGACGGAGAGCGTTATTCGACAGACCATCTTGCCGAAATTGAATCTGATATTAATGGGGCTTCTGACAAGGTAATCGAGCTTGAAAAAAAACTCTTTTTAGAAATACGGGAAGAGGCAAAGAAAAGCCTTGAGCTTCTGTCCGCCGCAGGGCGCCGTCTTGCGGAAATTGACGCGGCGCAGTCTTTGGCAAAAGCGGCTTCGGTAAGGGGTTGGACGCGCCCCGTCCTTGATGAAAGCCCATGTCTTGAAATCTACGAAGGGCGTCACCCCGTAGTGGAAGCGCATCTTGGACGCGGCGAATACATCCCAAACGATATTCTCTTAAATACTTCCTCCGCAGACATATCCTTCGCAATGATAACAGGCCCCAACATGGCGGGAAAATCAACTTATCTGCGCTCCGCCGCCCTTATAACAATTATGGCGCAGGCTGGCAGTTTTGTACCCGCTTCACAGGCGCGAATAGGGCTTTGCGACCGTATTTATTGCCGGGTAGGAGCCTCTGACAACCTCGCTCGCGGCGAATCGACCTTCCTTGTAGAAATGAATGAAACCGCTTTTATATTGAATACCGCAACTGTTAAAAGCCTAGTAATCATGGACGAAGTGGGCAGGGGAACCGGCACGAATGACGGGCTTTCTATCGCGTGGGCGGTAAGCGAGGAACTGCTTAACAAAATAGGATGCAGAACGCTTTTTGCGACTCATTTTCATGAGCTGTCGCTTTTATCGCATCCGCGCCTAGCGAACTATTCAATGGAAGTGTTGGAACAGGGGGAAAAAATTGTCTTTTTAAGAAAACTGAAAAACGGCCCCGCCGCCGAATCTTACGGCCTGTTTGTAGCTATGCTTGCCGGCCTTTCACGGAACGTTCTTGAAAGGGCGGGGCAAATAATGAAGCTTTTAAAACAACGGGACGCTGATTTAAGCGATACTTTTGGAGAGAATATTGTAAACCAATCTAAAAACAAGGTTTACGAAGAAAAAATTAATGATAATGACAGGTTTGAAAAGATGATGAAGGAGATAGAGCCTGATAAAATGACCCCTGTCGAGGCGTTAAACACATTATGCCAATGGAAAAAACTTATCAATGCGGGAATTTCATTTATTCCTGAAAAACAGTCAAAAACGCGTCAATTTAATAAGAAAGAAGACTCATCTCCCTCCCTGTTTGATTAGCTTATTTTGTTATATACAATCCCCAATTTTTAATATATAATGGGTGTTTGGAGGTACTTATGACAAATCAAGATATACTGCGTCCGCAGGATAAACCAAATCTGGCAAGATGGATTCCCTTATCGTTACAGCATGTTTTTGCCATGTTCGGAGCGACTATTTTAGTCCCAATTTTAACGGGGTTGCAGCCGTCAGCCGCGCTGTTTACGGCCGGCACCGGCACTTTAATTTTCATTCTTTGTACCGGAGCGAAAGTTCCGGCTTTTCTTGGCTCTTCATTTGCTTTTATTCCGGCATTAATCGCCATTGGTCAAAGCGCTCAATACGGCATTCATTACGCCCTTGGCGGCGCGATAGCCGCCGGTTTGTTTTACGCTTTAGTCTCGTTTGTTATCAGGTTTGTCGGAACAAAATGGCTTGATAAGGCGCTTCCGCCCGTCGTTATCGGCTCCGTTATCATAGTAATCGGCCTCTGCCTCGCGCCTACTGCGATAGGTATGGCGATGAATGACGGAAACGGAAATTACAGTTTAGTATATCTGTCAATAGCGGCTTTTACATTGGTAACTATAATAGTCGCGAATGTTGTACTAAAAGGCTTTTTCAGCACAATTCCTATTTTAATAGGCCTTGTTTTAGGGTATTTATTTACTTATATAATGGGATTAATTTTTCCGGCTTACGCTATTATTAATTTTCAAGTGGTAAAAGACGCCCACTGGTTTGGGTTTCCCACCTTCTACACTCCAAAGTTCAGTTTAGTTCCTGTTTTAACATTTATAATTATTTCGCTTGCCACAATCTGCGAACATTTAGGCGACGTGCTTGTTACAAGCAAAATTGTCGGTCAGGATTTTTATAAAAACCCCGGGCTTCACCGCACTTTATTGGGAGACGGTCTCGCGACGGCATGGGCTTCACTTTTCGGCGGTCCTCCAAACACGACTTACGGGGAAAATATCGGCGTTATGGCGATTACCCGCGTTTATTCAGTCTGGGTTATCGGTGGAGCGGCTGTAATAGCAATACTTCTTTCGTTCTTTACAAAAATAGGGGCGTTAATTCAAACAATTCCCTCTCCTGTTCTTGGCGGCATCTGTATGCTTCTCTTTGGAATTATCGCGTCAAGCGGCTTACGCACAATCGTAGAAAGCGGCGTAGATTTTAAGGATAAGCGAAACTTAACGATTAACTCCGTAATTTTAGTAATAGGCATCGGCGGCGGTCGTCTGGCGTTTAATATTACCAATGACCTTCATTTTGTGCTTTCTGGCGTAGCCCTTGCCACAGTTGTCGGAATTATTCTTAATCTGGTAATTCCTAAGACTCAGGTGGAAAAAACGGAGTAATTCGCAAGAGGTTCTCACAAAGAAGAGGGAAGAGGGGTTTTTGTCTGAAATCTTAGCATGGAGTTCATGATAAGTAGTGAACAAAGCCCCTTTTTACTACTTTACAACTTTCACAAAAAATGATAATATAATCTTAATGAAACAAAAAGTCGCTATAAATAACCAATTCCTGACACAAAAACTGTTGCTTAGTACCATATTAGGATTTGTTCATCCCCACCCCTTGACGGCGTGCATAATTGGCCCCCCCCCCCCCCCCCCCCACGCCATATCATCGGGCAACAAAATGAAAATAAAACCAATATCACTGCAAATTACCAGCCGCCCGCTTATTCTCGCTCTTTCCTTTCTTCTTTTTTCTCTTTTCATTTTTCTTTCGTCATGTGATTTATTCACCGCTCCCAAAGTTGATCTGTTTAAAGTTATCAGCGACGAGGTGGATTGGGCAAACGCGGCAAAACTGACGGTAACCGTCGCCGTTCCTTCGGATTGGGGCAATAGCCCGCAGTTTGGGGAAGGCAAGTGCGGCGATACGCGGTTGGGCTACCCGTTCAATGCGGAGTTTACGCCTAGTCCGGGGTACGGCTTTAGGGGGTGGCTTGCGTTTAACAGCAATGAATATAACCAGGCGGGTATAATCGCCCTTGGTTATGAAGAGGCGTTAAGCGGTTCGCTGAACGGAAATGGCGTTGACGTAACCGGCGGAGAGGTTACCAATACCGGCGCGTATCCGGCAACAGTTACTATCCGCGTGAACATACCTGTCACCCTTGTCCCGTTCTGCGACAACCGTCCGCAGGTAATACGTTCCAACCCGCCGCTTATACCCGCTTTAAGCGCCTTCCCATACGATCAGAGAATCTCAGTCTGGTTCAATATGGCGGTAAAACAAGACACAGTAGTCATGGGCGATACTGTTAAGGTGAGCGCGATTTACAATTCGGGCGTAAATAACGGAAAGCTGTTTGTAAAAGAAACGGGCAGCGTGTACATTACGGACGGCGACATATCGGGCTACTTTGAAGCTTCGTTCCCGGAAAATGACGTTCTTATGCTTTCCGTAAAAAATTCGGGCGGCTATCCGGCTAACGATCTGCAACTGCTCAATATCAGCGTGGAAATAGGGCAGGGGGTGCAAAACCTGAACGGAATTACGATGGCCGCCGCTCAGACCATAACTTACCTTACCAGCACTAGCGAGGCGCAAAAAGTTTATGAGGCGTTTAACATACAGGCAAGGCGGAAGAATGACGGCGGCGGAAATGACGCGGTATGGTTTGCGGACGGGCAGAGGTGGAACGACCCGGAAATAGACCGCCGATTTAATTGGAAGGTAACGGACGGGTATCAATATGACACGGTATATATCAGGTTTACCGTAACTAACCCCGAAGGGGTGTCGGTTTTGCCGAACCGCTTTATCGTTACAGAGCAGTTCGCCAATTATTTAAACGGTTTGTCCGCAAGCGGAAGCGCCACGCCTGAAACGTACTATGACATTACCCCTGTTGGCGGTTACTATTATATTAACCATAAACTGAAAACCTTAGCGCCCGGGATTATCCGCATGGTAATCCGGCCATGGTATGAAGATACTGCCAATGACGGCAACAGCATAAGAGAGCAAGATTTTGATTCGGCGGTGAACGTCTTGCATTTTGTAACGGTGGTGATGGACACCGACGCGCCCGGCGGCAAACTTAGCGACCTAGGCGCGGCGATAACGGGCGGATTGACGCCTGACGCTGTCCCAAACGCGGCAAGCGCATACACTTTTGGTTCAACATCGGATATGACCTTTTCGCTGAACAACATTGAAAATCTTTCCGACAACGGGAGCGAAGGCGGCATACCGTATACCGGAGCTTATAACAAACCCTGGACGATGGACGAGTGGGGCAAACTTGAATGGCGGGTATGCGTCAATAGAATATCGGGCGATACCTTTACGGTTGACTCAGGCTGGCTCAGCGTCAATGACGAATTGAATAGGTCGCTTACCAAAAGCGTTTCTGGATTGATACAGGGGAATGATTATACGGTAGAGGTGTATTTCCGCGACAGTATGGGGAACGTATCCGTTATGGCTCCTTGGGGCGTGATAAGGACGATGGCAGGAACTCCTGTTTCCGTTACCGGGCTTGAAGCGAATGTAAATCCGGCAGGGGACGGGATAACGCTTAATTGGAATACGCCGCCGAATAACCCGCCCGGTAAACCGTTGGAAGATAACAACATGCTCGGGGCGCGCGTGTATGTAAACGGAATTTTACAAAAGACAGTCAGCGGCGTATCTGCAACCCAAACTTTGGACAAGAGCAGTTTTATCACTGTTCCTAAAATAAACGCGTCCAACGTGAGGGACGGCCAGGCGGTAACTGGCGTGCAGAGATACGACATCAGCGTAGTAGGATATAACGCCGCCGGAGACGCGGCTCCCGTAACGCTGTCGGTCTGGAACATTCCCGATATGAGCGTAAGCGTGTCAAATCCGGCAATCGAACTTTCGCAGAATAATTTTACTGCAACATTGAACGCGAACTTTTCAGGAACGTTAGTGCTTACAAGCGATGTCAATGTGAGCGATTGGGTTCCACTCGGCGCCTTTACCGGCAAATTTTACGGCAACGGGCATACGGTTAGCATTAACGGCTTTGCGGCTGCGGGCAGCGGGAACGCCAATATCGGGCTGTTCGGCGAAGTGTCCGGCGGCTTTATCCGAGACCTTGCCGTGCGGTATTCGGGTTCTGGCGACGTAACTAGCTTCGACGTATCCCGTTCCGGCGAAACCCGCTTCGGCGGCATAGCCGGCATTATGTCGGGTACGGCGAGATTGGAAAACACGCTTGTTTTGGGCAGTTTTTCAGTTACGGTGGTCACTGACGATAATATGGAAGTCGGGGGCTTCGCTGGAAGAATGAGAGACTCGTCAAGTATAGAAAACGCCTACGGCGGGCTTGATCTTACGGTGAATCACCCCACCAATAGAAACGATATGAAAGGAAGTTCTGTTTACATGGGCGGTATTGCAGGAGTTATTACGGGTGACGGAAGGAATAAAGGCGTAATGGTTAACGTTGATAAAGTAACAGTTGTAGGAAATATCGACGTTACTGCCAGCGCTTGTTATACAGATGAATTATATGAATATGAGGGGCTTGTCACAGGCGGGCTTGCGGGCATTGTTTTCGATGCTGTAATAAAAGATTCCGCTTACCGGCAGGGAAATATTACTGTAAATTTACTTTCCGGAAGTTTCTATATTGGAGGCGCCTTTGGGATAATTGGATTTTTAGAAGACGCATTAAGTGTTTATAGTAATGGATTTTTAGGATTGTTAATTGATAGCCAGCTTTATGCCGCAATAACCAACTGTTCCGCCAGTCCCAGAACCTTTGATGTCATAATACCTTCTGAGGTCAGACTACTATTTATTGGAGGTTTCGTAGGCCAGTTTAACGAGTCAGATGTTTATAATTGTTATTCTGACAGCCCTTTAACGGTAAATTCAAGTAGAACTCCCTTTTATATAGGAGGTTTTGCCGGTTATATTATGAAATCTAGCATTACATACTGTTATTCAAAAAGTGATATAAATGCTATAAGAGGTAATTATGTAGGCGGTTTTGCAGGTTGGACATTAAACAGCAATATCAAATACTGTTATGCATCGGGAAATATAAAAGGAATAGCCTGTTATTCGGTAGGGGGGTTGATTGGTGCGAGTGAAGGTTCAAACATCGAAAACTGTTACTCTCTGGGGAATGTATCTGCCTATGCAACTATGTCTGGCGGTTTAACAGGGGAATTATATTTGTCAAATGAATATAAAAATAACTTTTCAATGTGTGAAATAACTAGTAATTCAAATACAGGAGGTCTTTTTGGTGTCGCATATGATGGGGCGTCTTTACAATATAATATTGCTTTGGGCGCAAGCATCACGGCTACCAGTTCAAGTACCATAAACATCGGGCGGGTCTGTGGAAATTTAGACGGCACTTCTATTTATTTATCTAACAACTATGCTAACGGTGATATGACGCTCTCAACGCGCACGGTCAGTGGTGCGGCATGGACTACTGTTACCCCGTCTGCGGGAACCGACTCAAAAGACGGCATAAGCGCTTCCGAAGTCAGTTTACGCAACCCGACTTATTGGAAAAATACTCTACATTTCTTAGACGAAGACTGGATTTTCACCACCACAGTCGGTATGAACCATCCCATTCTTAGGTTGGGAAAAAACGGTCCAGAGATGGGGGGACAGAGGTAGGGGGGAAAGAAGTGAGAAGTGAGAAGAAAGAGAGGGATCGAATTATTACGTGGGGATGGATAAGGGCAAAGCCCCAGCACGTCTGCCATTATGTCGGTACTTTCTGCCTGATGCTTAACTGAAATCCTAAATTGTCCAGTACCCGTACTATGGTTATAAAGGATGGGTTTCCCTGCGGAGACAGAGCGGTATACAATCCCTCCCTGTTGAGGTTCAATTCCCTTGCAATTTGCGCCATGCCTTTTGAACGGGCTATATATCCAATTGTTTTGAACAGAGTACACGCTTAGTGTCAGGCAACAATATTCCGATTTGGATTTATACAAAAAAATTCTCACAAAGGACACGGAGAAAGAGAAGGACACAAAGGGGGAAGAAAAATGAAGAATGAGAGGTAGGAGTTAGTGGGTAGTGGACGCTGGAGCGTGATCAAGTGAAGTTGAAAGACCCAGTTCGCGGCGGATCATACTGCTGATGATTTCCGTAGGACTTTGTTTGGTTGATAACATTTTAGCTGTAAGATACTGCGCTGAAAACTGATCAAGAATAACCATCATATTGCGGTGCTTGATAAAAGGCCCCTCCACTGTCGGGCTTACCTCTGGGGTGGTCTTGGTTAAAAGCTCGTCCAGTTCCCATGCTTCTTGTTCGGTCATATCAGACATAATAATTCTCCTCCGCTAAATGATAAAATTCTTTTCTGCATTTCATGGCATGAAAGACATTATAACTCCCATCCGTCCTTATATTATACATGATTTCAAGCAAATTGCCATTATGGTCAAAACCAATGAGCAAGTACTTGTTCTGATACTTTGGCATAAGGCGGTCAACCAGAGGAAACGCCAATGCCTTGAGTATATCTTCCTCGGTTATGTCCTTGTGCTTTAATGCTGATTCATTGATTATGACATTCATAAAATAAGTATATCATGTCGGGGAAAAAGAAAAAAGAAGAGAGAAAAATGAAGAAAGAGGGAGGAGGCAGCGCATCGTGCCTACTCTCTCTTTGTGTTCTTTGTAAGCTAAGAGTATGGCAATAAGTTCAGTTTACTAATAATAACGCTAATCACTACCCGTTAATTACTAACCACTTTTGTCTGTCTCACAACTTGGCGATTGTCTCGGTCGATAACCCGGTAACAGCTTGTATCTGTTCCGTTAAAAAACCTATTGTTTTCATCTTTCGGGCGTTTTCAAGTTTTTCTTCTTTACGGCCTTTGTCTTCAGCGTCTGCTATCATGCTTCGCCAGTCAAGTTCGCTCTTTATCAGAGTAGTCATCCGCGCATATTCTATTTCGTCTTTGGTGATGTTTATCAATGTGTCTACCGCCATCGCTATGCCCTCTTCTTGATTTATTATTTTAATAATTTTAGCCCTTTTTTCTTCGTCTGTCAAAACAACTCCATAATAGTTTTTTCCTGAACCTTCAAAAAAAGGTTCATCTATATATGGCGTGCAGATGCGTGGCGCTTGACCGTTTTTATAAATATTTCGAAAAAAAATTTTCAAATTCAGTCAAGCGCCACGCATCTGCACACCCATATAGGGTTATGAAAACTTTTAAGAAAATCTTTTTGCAGGCGAAAAACCTGCTCTTTCCGGAAAATTGCGCTCTTTGCGAAAGCGCGTTAATCGGGAGTGATGAAATACGGTTGGGGCTGTGTAGGGACTGCGTTTTAATGATTGATTCCGTCGCGGCTGACAATGGCAAATGCATAGTATGCGGAAAACCGCTGATTAGCGAGGAGGAGACATGCCTGTCCTGCCGTAACGCGAGGCGTTCTTATGACAGGTTATGGGCGCTTTTTCCGTATACGGGAAAATACCGCAAGCTGCTTACGGCGTATAAATTCGGGAAAAAACTGCCTGTCGCGGATTTTTTTGCGGAAAAAATCGCGGAAGTTATTAACAATGAGCCGCTTCTGCGAAACGCGGTAATTGTTCCTGTTCCGCCGAGACCCGGTAAAATTAAGGAGGCGGGTTGGGATCAGGTTGATTATCTTGTGAAAAGACTTAAAAAGTATTTGCCCGGCGTTGTTGTAAGCCGCTGTTTAAAACGCGGCAAATCAAAGGCACAAAAACAGTTAAACCGCTCACAACGCCTTGAAAATTTAAAAGGACGAATTGTCATAAACGGCGACACGCCGGATGTAGCGTTAGTAATTGATGATGTAATGACGACAGGCTCTACAATGGAAGTTTGTTCTAACGTATTAAAAGAGGGCGGGGCGGAAAAAGTTTTTGGGATTTGCCTTTTTTATGATTAACGCAAGCATTTTGGTTTAACGTGTATTCCATGTCCTTTAACGCCTGTGAGCTTTCCGTCCTTCACTACAAATTTTCCTCTTACTAATGTCGATACGGGACAGCCTTGCACTTCCATTCCCTCATAAGGGGTTGTTTTGCTTTTTGAATGAAGTTCGCTTGCCCTGATTACTTTTTTCATGTTCATGTCAACAATGGTAATATCAGCGTCCGCGCCGTCGCGAAGATTTCCCTTTTGAGGGTAGATATCCCAAATCCTTGCGGGCGCTTCGCTTGAAAAGCGCACAAAATCATTAAGAGACAAGTTTCCTTTGTTTACTTCGTTCAACATAAGGGGAACTGTAGTCTCAACTCCGCAAATACCCGCCGGCGCGTCCCAAAGCGGAAGAGCCTTTTCCTCTTTAGTATGCGGGGCGTGATCGCTCGCTATAAAATTAATTTCGCCTCTTTTTAAAGCCTGCCATAGGGCTTTATTGTCTTCTTGTCCGCGAATCGGCGGGTATACCTTGTGCGCGTCTTGAGTATCGACAAATAAAAGATAGTGGGGGCATACTTCCGTTGATATGTCCATTTTTTTTTGTTTGGCCTGCGCGATTAGCGAAAGCCCTCTGTCGGACGTTATGTGATGGATATGTATTTTAGCCTTTGCATATTCATTGTAATAAATGACAGTCTGAACCGCTAACGCTTCCGACATTACCGGCCTTGCCTGAGACAGCAATTTGCCGTCGCTTAAATTTGTTTTGTTTTTACAGACGCTTGTAAAGTACGAATTTATCTCGCTTGTTTCGCAATGAAACCCTATTCGCAAATTGAGTTTTACGCTTTTTTCCATCTGTTGAATTAAAATACCGGCTGATGGGCAAGCGATGTCGCCGGTTGAAGTTCCAAAAAAAACTTTAAAACCCAATGCGCCCAATTTTTTTAATTTTTCCATTTCGTCCAAATTATCGTTTGTTAATAGCGCGAATAGGGCGAAATCAACATAAGATTTTTTTTGCGCTATTTTAATTTTTTCTTTTAAATTCTGCGCGGTTGACGTAACGGGAATTACATTCGGCATATCCGCGACCGTGGTTACGCCGCCAAAAGCCGCCGCGACGCTGCCTGTTTCAAAATCTTCTTTTTCAGTAAGGCCTGGGTCGCGAAAATGAACGTGGGCGTCGATAATGCCCGGCAGTATATGTTTGCCTTCCGCGTCATATATGTCATCGGCGGTGTCGTTATGGTGCAAGTCGCCCGTTCTGCAAATTATTCCGTCTCTTATGGCGACATCAGCCTTATAAGTTCTTAAATGAGTAACAAGAATCCCGTTTTTTATAATCAGGTGGTAATGCAAAATGTCAGCCCGGCACTTTAACGGACATAAGCATGCGGTTCAGCGCGACAAGAGGGTCTTCATACATTTCAAACCTGAAACGCATCTCGTAATTCTTATCTGAAACAACTCTTATTGATTTGTTTATGCAGTCCTTTACTTCATTCGAGCCGATCTCTGGGAAATATTTCGGTTTTTGCGGGATAAATGAAAGCGAGGCGCCGTTCCTCCGTATTTCACCGATATGCGACGGCATTGGAACAAGGAAAATAAGATAGTCGTCCGCTTTTCCGCCGCCAACAGACAGGCCGTAACCCGATTTTAAAGAATGGATATTCCTTTTTCCTATTTCCGTATTTTGATCTTCTACGATAAAATTTAAAAGGAGCGGGCCTGACGCGTTAATCGCGGGCTGTTTGTCTTTATCAAGTTTTACAGGCCTGTCTTCGTAGGGAGTCGTCCTCCTGCCCTGAACCGCCGCGTAACTCGCAAGGTCTTTGCTGTGATCCTTGAATCTGGTTTTGTCTTCGGAAGAAGAGACTTCCGCCATCACGCGGTTGGGGCTTGAGCCGAGCCTGCGTGACGCGAAATAAATAATAAGGCCTAAAATTACAAGGGCGATAATAATTATTAAAAGAATAAACGGCAATGAGGAAGAAAATAATCCGCTTCTTTCTTTATCTTTATTTGTAACCTTGGAAGTATTGTCAGACGCTAACGCGTTATCTGAAACGGAAGCTTCGTTTCCTGATTCAGTTTTTGATGGCTGTGATACGTTTGAGCCAGTGGAGCCTGTAGAAACTTGCCCTGCCTCTCCTGCGTCCGTTTTCGCCGCTGAAGACGCGCCTTCCGTGGAAGTCGTACCCGTCGCGGCGGCTGAACTTGCACCAGAAGTTGAATTTGCCTCGGATGTCACATTTGTTCCTGAAGACTTATTTGTTTCAGAAGCCGCGTTTGTACCGGTCACGCTTGTTCCTGACGCCGTTTCTTTTGCTGCTACCGCCCCTGAAGTTTTACCCGCCTGAGAAGTTGTATCCGTTTTTGTTTCAGTTTGAGATGGGGGACGAGACGCCGCATTTGATGATGTTGGTTTATTAGCAGCCGTAGTTGTTTTTGCTTCTGGACGGCCTGATTTTGGCAAATTGGAAAGAGGACGGCCTGGAGTCACCTGAATATAATCCAGCGTAGTATTTCTGGAATTAAGGCGCTGTTTTGAAGCGTTTACAAGGGTAACAGTATCAGGGCCGCCCGTGGTAATAAGGACGATTTTTTTCGCGCGCGGGGGAAGGGAAGTCACGTAACGTTCGGCAAAGGCAAGCGCGTTTGTAACATTGCTTCCGTTTTCTACCGGATATTGAATAAGCATGCGCCCTATTATTGTTTCAATATCGCCTATTCCCAAAATGATCCTCGCTGAATCAAGTTTGGGATTGGCGGAAAAAGTAACTAAATGAAAAGTGTCGCCTACCCGCAGGAAATCGTTAAGAAATTGACCTGTGATATAATCATTTACATTATCATAAGAAGAACTCATTCCTGATGAAGTGTCTAAAAGCAACACAAGATCAATGTTGGCAGGGGAATTATTTTGTCCGTAAGCGCAAAAAAGAGCGCTTAAAATTAATAAAAATATAAAAATGTTTCTTTTCATAAATTCACCTCTTTATTAACAAGCGTTAAATTTCCACCGCTGATATTTTCTCAATTAAATAGGAAATCTTCTCTTTGTTAATGGCAAATTCAAATTTCTCACCTTCCGTCCTATTAAGTATAGCACTGCCAAACGGAGAAAGATAGGAAATAATGAATTTATTCGGATCAGATTCCCACGGTCCAAGAATGGTAAATTCCTCTTTTTTGTCCGCAGTTTCGTTGAAAAGAACAACTTTTGTGCCAAAGGATACCTTGAGCGTATTTACGGAATTCGGGTCGAAAAGCTGCGCCCTCTCGATTTCTTCCTTGAGTTTTGCCACCTGTGAATTGAGCTGTTCCTGTTTTTCCTTCGCCGCCTTGTATTCAGCGTTCTCGCGCAGGTCTCCCAAAGAAAGCGCGTATTCGATTTCCTTTGAGTTGGCTGGGACTTCCACTTCCATGATGTGCGCGAGAATTTTCTTTTTCTCTTCGTACATGCCCTGTGTCACCAAAAGCCCGCGGGAAACTTTCTTTTCCGTATCGCCGAAAAATTTAAAGCCCGGGTATTTATCAAGGATTCTTGAGCGCAGATTGAGTTTGTCCTGCGGGTCAAGGTCTTTTACGTCGTTAATAAAGGTGAAAATTCTAATAATCGCGTCTTCGTCTGAATTATCGATAAATGATTTTAATTCGCCTTCTTTAAAAAGTATGTTATGAACCAGTTTGTTAATTTTTCTGTTTTCTACGGTGTCCTTGGAATTTTCTATGTCGCGGAAAGTAACGTCTAAAATGTGAATAAGGGTGATAAGCTGTTTTTCTTTGCCGATATTCGCCGACTTAAACCATGATTTTTCCATCGCGTTTTTATAAAGCCAGACGACAGCCTCTCTGCATTCACGGTAGCGGTCGAAACAGTCAACGCAAAGAGCGGAAAGTTTGTCTTCAAAACCGGCTTGTTCAAGCTGTTCTGTAATAGAGGCAAGCTGTGAATAGGGAAATAGTTTTATATAGATGTCAGGCCAATTACCGATATAATGTTTTACATTGCTAAGCAGTTCCGTTTTTAATTTTGTGTCTTTTAAATTTTTAAACAGCGCGGGAACGTCTTTAATGCTTGAAAAAATTTCCGCGAAATCCGAAGAAAAAGACGATTTAAGATGGGAATAATTTTTATTCGCGGTAATTTCATTTAACAATAGAAAGGACGCTACCGCATACTCGGCGTTTTGATTCACGGTATCGGCGGATCTGCGCGAATCTTCCGCTTCCGTTCGGGAAGGAAGGCGCAGAAATGCCGTAAAGTAGGAGAACATTTCCATAAACAATTCCGAATCAGAAGAGGCGTTTTTATTATTGACATAATCCCGAATCGCGGATACTTTGTCGTAAAAATTCTTCTGGGCGCAGAATTCATTGTAGAGTTTCTCGGTAACGCTTACCGGCCTGTCGCGCACGATGAAAATATCGCTGTCCTCTGGACTTACCCCGAAATCGGGATTTGATTTTAATATGTCGCGCGCCTTGGAACTCCAAGTCGCCCATTCGCCCGCGGAAAGCAGGGCGGGGGAGAGCTCCGCTTTGATCCTTTTCATGTCGCAGGCGTTGCCGAAACTTTTTATTATTGTTTTTAAAGTCCAAATAATATTTTCGTCTTTATCTTTAATTTTTTCGCGGATTTCTTCTTTTTTCTTTGTGGCTTTTAACACCCATATATGGTCTTTTGAAAGCGTTTGAAGGGCGTCTACCGCCATTTTAAGCGACATCACATGACCGCGCTTTTTTGAAAAGTCGATTTTTATTTCATCGCCGACAATGCTCGCGATGCGCCCGACTCCCCACGTGCGGTGATACACGAAATTGCCTTTGTCAAAGGCTATGTGTTTTTCAAAATCGGCAATCGCCTGATGAACGGCGCGGTAATTCTGGGAAAGATTGGAAATGCGGACGTATTCCTCAAGCTGGCTGTGGGCGGCGTATTTTTTTCTGAAGCACTCGATTATTTCCCTTCTCCCGTGAACGTCCTTTTCGTCGTATTCAAGAATGATTTTTAAAATATTAATCGCTATGTCAATATCAATGTTTTTGTATTTTGCGTAAAGTTCATTTAACAAACTTACGGTCTTGTCTTCGCTTATCGCCTTCGCTATCTTTTTCTGAATGTGAAGGAAGAAATCAATATCTTCGTATGATATGCTGATAAGTTTTTCCCAAATTTCCTTAACGCTGGCGAAATTCCCCTTATTAATGTAACGGTGAAGGGCTTTTTTATAGTAATCAATAGTCTCTTCTTTTTTGCCCTGTTTTTCATAATGCTCAGCGAGGGATTTTGTTATATCGGCTTCTTCAAAATCCACTTTTACAAGCCTTTCCCAAACGCCTAATATTTTGTCTTCTTCATTGTCATTTTTATAACATTCAGCTAACGTCCTTAGCGCGTACTTTGATTCGCCGTGATCTAGAATCCTGTCGCACAGATATTTAACGATACCCCATTTGTGGTTATCTAAAAATATTGATACAAGGTTGATCATGGCCGAGTCGTCGATAATCTGGCGCGATAAGGCGATCATGCCTGACAGATAAAGGGCGATTAAACTGTTCCTTGTGTGCACTAAATGTTCGTCGCAGTCTTTTTTAAGCTCGTCAATAGCTTTTTCTTCACGGGCAGTTTTAAGAATCGCGTCAAGTTCCTTGAATTGGTTGGTTGAGTAATTGCTCAAGCTCGCTCTGGTCCATTTTTCTTCATTTAACGTTTCATGCAAATTTTTTAAAAGGGTTTGCGCGTTTTCTGACAATGTTACCGCCGTATCAGCATTATTCATACAATTTTTCTCCTGTCCTACCGGGCATACATACTGTAAATATCCGGATCGGTTACTTTTATTTTTAATAAGGTCTCTTCAATCAATGAAGGATCCTCATGGCTGTTTTCATAATAATCAATAAGCCAAAAATAATGATTTAAAAGCTTCGGCTTTAAAATTGGCTTCCTTGCGGGGTTTGAATCATATTCGGCTTCCAGCGCAAAAATCGACTGTTTAAGCCTTCCCGCTTCGGTTTGTTTTAATTCTCGCTTTACGGAAAATACCCCCCATAAATATCCGTAAACGGGTATCCATTCGCTTAATTCTTCGCCTCTGTAACCAAGCTGTGAAACGCTGTCGCGAAGTTTCAAAATAAAAGCCGATTCCATAAACCGCATGTCAATCTTTAACGGATCTATGAAAAAAGCTTCCCTAAACAATGTCTTGGCAGTTTTTGTCCGCGCTAATAAAGCGTTAATATCGGCCACTTCGGCAAGAGTCTCGGCGTCGTCCTTTTTTATTTTGATTGCCTGCACAAGGTAATTAAGCGCCTTGTCATAATCGCCGATTCCCTTATAACAGCGGCCAGCTAAAAGCAATAAACCGCCGTCATGCTGGTTTGCCGGGTTTGAAAGTAATCCTTCAAAAAAAAAGAGCGCTTTTGAATAAACAAAGTACCTTATGGAATATTGGCACTGTTCAAAATTTTGATTTAGCTGCTCCAGAAAAACATAGTATTGCTTTAACAATGAAATTAAGGCAGCTCCTTTTTCGTAAGGGTTTTTTATATCGTCAATCCTCCTGATGTGTTGAAGCCACCAGTTAACGCATTTAAGCGCGTGTTTGATTTCTTCGTTTTCATAGTCACAATCCATGGCTTGTTCTAAAAAATTACAAGCCGCCGCAGGATCAGAGGCTTTCAGTTTTTCATAGGCTATTTTTAACAGCCCCGCAACCTGCCCATTTTCCATTTTTTCCTTTTTTCAGTATACCATTTTTTTTATGTTTGACAATAGTATGTCTAAAGTGTATGATGTTAAAAATGAACAAAATTGTCGTTTCACCATCTATTTTATCAGCGGATTTTGCCAATTTTGGCAATGCCGTTTCAGAGATCGAAGATTCGGGCGCTCCGTGGGTACATCTGGACGTAATGGACGGTTCTTTTGTGCCGAATTTAACCTTCGGGCCGCAGTTAGTACGCGCTTTACGCTTAAAATCAAAGGCTTTTTTTGACGTTCACTTAATGGTAGTCAATCCAGAGCATTTTTTAAAGGATTTTGCCTACGCCGGAGCCGACGCTATAACTTTCCATTATGAGGCGGCGGTTCATTCCCATAAATTCTTAACGGAATTACGCGAACTAAGGGTGCTTGCCGGCATAGCGATTGCCCCCTCCACGCCCTGTTCCGTATTGGAGGAAGTTCTGCCCTTTATCGACATAGCTCTGATTATGACCGTAAACCCCGGTTTTGGCGGGCAGGAATTAATTCCCGAATGTCTTAAAAAAGTTGAAAAACTGGCAAAAATAAGGGATAAAGAGGGTTATAAGTTCAGAATTTCCGTTGACGGCGGAATTAACGAAAAAACCGCCGAAAAAGCCATAAAAGCCGGTGCTGACACGCTGGTAATGGGGTCAGCGTTTTTCGGTAATACTGACCAAAAAAGCCTTGTAGACAGGCTTCAAGGCTAAATATTCACAAAAGACATCTCGCAAAGGCGCGAAGGCGCAAAGTTTCTGTCCGATAGCCCATTATTGATCTAGATATATTAGTTTAACTACAAATCTTGAAGGAAAAACGATGATCCTGCAAATAACAACTTTGCGCCTCTGCGTCTTTGCGAGAGGAAATTTGAGAATAATGTTTTGTACTAGTTCGTGTGGTTCGTGGTGGAAATTTTTCTTTATTGGACGCATCTTTTATTGGAAATTTCAGCCGAAATTTAATATAATATGAGTATGAAACATAAAAAAGGCGTTTTGCCGTTTGTTTTGTTATTACTGCTGATTTGCGCTGATTTTCTGGGAGCGCAGGAAAGTCCGCAGGCGCAGTATACGCGCAGGTATCAAAACGGAATACAACTTTATAAGTTGGCTCGTTATCAGGAAGCGGCTGTTGAATTCCGCCGCGCGCAGGAAATTGCCCCAACTGTCAATGATAAATCAGCGGCTCTTTATTGGGTTATTTTAAGCCAACTGGCGTACTCAGATTTCGGTTCCGCGGTAAAGGACATGGAAGAGCTTATAAAAATCGCGCCTAATTCGCCATATACAAGAGATATGCTTTACCACCGCGGCAGAGTTTATTATAACCAGGGCTATTACGAAGAAGCGCTGTTTTATTTAAACCATTACAATCAATCCACGACGGACGCCGACCGCCAATCCGCGGACAGAAGAGCTGCGTCTTTTTTCTGGATGGGCGAATGTTTATACGCGATGGGGCAGTATGAAGAAGCGGAAAAATTTTACGCGTGGGTAATCGCAAGATACAATGACAGCCCTAAAGTGGAAGCCGCCGCTTACCGCATAGATTTAATTAAACAAAAGAAAATAGAATCCGAACTATTAGCTCTTTTACAGTGGAGTCATGAAGAAGCTCTTCGCACGAGCGAAGATTACCAAAGAACGATAAGAACTTATGAATATACCCTTAACATGTATCAAAGGCGGATAGCCGAACTTTCAAACAATGAAAGCGCTATTTTAAATATGAACAATCAGGAATTCAGGCCAAGCGGCGCCCAGCAGCAAACAACCGAAGAATCTGCCGCGCCCGAAGGAAGATTACAGGAACCTGAAAGCGTGGAGTATACATATAATGATTATTTAATTGAAAGGGCAAGACAGCTTGGAAACAACGTTCAGGAAATTTTAGATCATACTGAAAGCGGAGGGCGCTGATGTTCTCCCGTAAAGTTTTTACTTTTGCCTTGTTTTTATTAATTTTTACATTTGGCGGTTGTTTATCTTTAATGCAGATGGAAGAAGGCAATGAACAAAGCAAACGCGGCGATTCAACGAAGGTTCCCAATGACGGATATATCAGGCTGGTTCTTAATAATAAGACAGGCAGTTTTTTGCTTTATTATCTTACAGATACTAAGACGCGGCGTTATGAGCCATTATTTAACGTCGAAGAGCCTTTAGCCAGTTTTTTATCAATTAACATAGACGGCAAGGTTTACCGTCTTGGCAACAATAAGCAATTTCAAACTAAAATTGACCGGATAAACGGGGATCCGGCCATTGTTTTTGAATCGCCATTTGTAAAAGTGACCCAGATTTTTACGCCGGTTAAAACTTCCGGTTCAGAAGCGACAAACGGGGTTATGATAACGATTAAGGTTCAAAATACCTCATCTGTGAAATCCGCTATTGGAGTGCGGTTGCTGCTTGATACGACTTTGGGAGAAGGGCGAAGGAGGGTTCCGTTTCTTACAAATACGCAGGTTATTACGTCGGAAACTCTTTTAGAAGGCCATTCAAGCGAATTATTCTGGCTTTCACGCGGAAGTAAAACTTCTTTAATGGGAAGCATCGTTAATCCTGTAGAAAGTTTGGGAAAGGGTCCTGAGCTTATACACATAGCAAACTGGAAAAGATTAAATGACGCGCCGTGGAAACTGAATTTTACGCAAGGCCGGTCTTTTAATAATCTGCCCCATTCTGTAGGCGATTCCGCGGTATGTTATTACTTTGGTCCTGAAATACTTGATCGCGAAAAAATATTAACTTATACGTTATTCCTTACAACGGAAGATTTAGCGTGGTACAAATTGACATTTGTACCCGCGCACATATCAGGTTCAAGAACGCCAGCGTCAAAACCAGCGGAAGCGGCTTCAAACCCTACTGAACCGGCGGCGCAAGCTGGCGAACAAGTGGTAATTATAGTTTCCCC